>NZ_DAIQRQ010000058.1:0-33922 GCF_036786105.1 Ohtaekwangia sp. | reverse complement strand
GTAAGCAACGGCCAATGGACGGTTTGACTCATGGCAATTTCAAAAAAGAGTAGACGGACAATTAAATACAAAGGACAAGATTTTCTTTGGTGGCTTGACAATGATTTTGATGGGATCGGAAATATGTTGAGTGTGAGTATTGCATCAGAGGACAAGAAATTCTTAATAAAACATTTTGCTGTCCATAATAATCCTGCAGAAGGTTACTTGTCAGTAGTCGGACAATACTTTCCTGGAGTAGAAACAAAGACGGGAAACTCCGTGAAGTTAAGTTGCCTAGATTTTTCAGATTCGTTTGTTGACAACGCTGTAACTCCAAGGACAATTAAGAAAATCTTGGATTGGTGCTTTGGCCGCAGCCTAAAACAAAAGCTATAAGTCATGGCGGCACTTTGGATGATCAATTTTTATATTTGGTGTGCTGCCACACCTTATAGCCTACGTTGTAGGCAATGTGGCCGGGACAATTCGGATAAAAATGAAAACAGCTTCTGAGCAAAAGTTTGACAGCATCATAAAAGCATTTCACAGGCGACTCAAACCACTTGGGTTTAAGAAAAAAGGAAATAATTTCTTTTTAGAAAAATCAGGTTTCGGACAGCATATCAATTTTCAAAAAAGTGCTTGGCGGTCTAAGAACGACATTTCATTCACAATAAATATAGGTGTCTTTCTTCCAAGTTTTTGGGTAACACTTGACCATAATGCTGGTAAGCCAATTCCTGAATTTCCAAGCGAGGCACAATGCATTCTAAGACGGAGAATTGGAGAACTAATGAACGATCTTGACACATGGTGGGATGTAAACGAAAAAACAAATTTAGAGGAGTTGACTTCACGACAACTTTCACTTCTTGACAAAGTGATCTTACCTCACTTTGATTTCATGCAGACAATTGACAACGTCAAAGAATTGGTAAACCGACAACCTTATTCTGGCATTCCTCCCTACGAGAAAATGATTGCATTAGGAGAACTTGGAGACTACAAAAATGCACAAGTCGAGTACGACAAATTGAAACATGAATTTAGGCGTGATAAAGAATGGCTTAACACTTTGGACAACTACGCAAAGAAGTACCGATTGAAATGAGATACATATACATTCTATTGATTCTGACAATTTGCTCTTGCACAAAGAGCATGACGACCAATTATACATCGGAGAGTTATACTTCAATGCATTTCAATTAGGCAGTTACTACAATTTAGACGACAGCACGCGGATAAAGTTTGAGTATTCGATGGACACGATAGATTTAAGCAAAGCCGACAGCTCTCAACTAAAATTCATTGCGCTTTATAAAAAAATTAAAAACGAAGGACTGTTGTACAAACCTTTTCATTGACTTGAGACTAAACGACTCTTCATATGCAAAGCTATACTTAGACTCTTCTGATTACGATAGAATAAAGGTTCATAAATGGCGAGATCTTTTGGACAATCAAAAAAAAGTTATCATTTGGGGACGAACAAAAGAGATAGGCAGACTGGACTCCCCACTTCTTTATTGCACAGAGCTCGTTGACGTTGAAGTAACAGACGGACAGACATTTCCTGAGAGACAAGGAAAATTTAAGATTAATGACTACGAATAACGCGGGACAAGAGCCAGCCGCCAACAAAATGTATAATCTATGATGCTGATAGGAAGACATTTTTTTATTTTGTTAGGGCCACGGCTTACACATAAACGTTGGCAGCAATACCATTTAGAGAAGATGATTTTCAGAACAACTCTTATAGCACTAGCGCTCCTGGCAAGTTTGACTTCTTTCGGACAACCATTGACTCGGCTGCTGCTGCCAACAAAAGTTATAAGTCATGGCGGCACATTAGACGATTAATTTTTATATTTTGGTGTGCCGCCACGCTTTATAGCCAAACGTGGTGGCTCATTTTTACTGACAGTTATGTTTACAGCGACAGAGAATAAATGGAAAGACTTCGGAGGAAACATAAACATCTATGATGATTTAGTAGATGAAGACATCGCTGATATACTGACGACTCGCGACATACATACAATTCAGTTTTATCAATTCAAAAAACCGAAACCTGAAACATTCAAGGTTTTAAACGACAAGCTTTTTTCAAAAAGACCGGATATTTTACTTTCTATTTTTTGGTATGACCCATTGGACTGGAAGTTTATGGACTACATACCCAATGTTAAAAATCTTAAAATCCAGAGTTTTTTAACTAAAGACTTTTCGGCCCTCAGGCAAAAAAGTGATTTGATTCAACTGTTGATTTCCGAGACAAAGAGTTCCGCAGTTGACATCGGTTTCATTTCAGAATTTAAAGATTTAAAGACCCTTTCAGTTGATGGAATGAAGAAAGGGATTTCCAAAATTGAGTCACTAAACAATATTGAAAATCTGAACCTGAGGGGTGTAAAACTCAAGGACTTGAATTTCATAAAGAACTTCAGGCGATTGAGATTAATCAAGTTGATGTTCGGGCATTATGATGACTTAAGCATTCTGAATCAATTGCCAAGCTTAGTTTACATTGGACTTAGCAGAGTTAGGGGAGTTGAGGATTATCGTTTTTTGATAGACCAGCAGACTATTGAGTTTCTTCATTTTGAGGGAATGAGTCGGATTGAGATATTACCTAGTTTGACAGGGACAAAGTCTCTAAAGAAGATTGACATTGAGAACATGGCAAGATTATCAGACCTGAAAGGGTTAAGTGACGCGAACAGTTTAGAAGAATTTGTACT
This sequence comes from Ohtaekwangia sp., assembly GCF_036786105.1. Lineage (NCBI taxonomy): Bacteria > Pseudomonadati > Bacteroidota > Cytophagia > Cytophagales > Fulvivirgaceae > Ohtaekwangia > Ohtaekwangia sp. The sequence goes on along the minus strand of NZ_DAIQRQ010000058.1, from coordinate 31,193 downwards.
TACATTTCCTGAAAATGTAAACAGACAGCTGGCTCGAAAAGTATTAACTCAAGCAATTGATATTTTGGTAAATCTACCTCAAATCAAAAGGACAAATATTTTGCAGTGGACCGACTGGATCGACACCAGTAAACTAAAAGAGAAAGGGTTGAGCAAGTACGACACGCGTGAATCGAAATGGACATACAACCGTGAAGGAGGATGGACATTGTAATAACGAGCCACAACAAAATGTATAATTCATGGCAGCTGATAAGGAGGATATTTTTTTATTTTACTCAGCGCCACGGCTTATACATAAATGTTGAGCGCAAGGCCATTGGACGATTTGTAGCATGAAAACATTAGGACGAATTATTATTCTATCACTTACCGTATTCCTGCTTGACTGTGGACTGATGCCTCCTAGACGTCAGTATAGTAAAGAAGCCAAACGACAAATTATTCCCGGAGAATTACTGAATACACATTAGACCCTTGAGTCTTGAGATACTATTTTCAATTGGTAGCTAATGTAATGCGTTGCCAAATGCAATTATAATTGCAAAGAATTCGAAAAATATACTCTTTGTGAGGGACTATATCAGACACAATTTTATTTGTGCAAACGGAACTTTCTAAACGCACTGAATTATTGGGGTGGGCTCCTAAATTCGCTCACACAAGATGCATGAAAAGTTAACTTAAATCTGGGATGTTGTTTTAGTTATATTGGACTATACTTTTGAAGTCATAAAAAAAGTAATGATGACAAAAGTGTTTACGATAGTAGTGTCATTTTCACTGATACTATAGTATTGTCAGGGTGCGGCAATGCAAACAAGGAGATAAGATTAAACGACTCATCTGTTAAAGTTCGTGAAGTTCCGATCAGCGCAAAGCGTGATGCTGAAATGTTATCCTATAGTGGCACTATCGTGGCAGACAATCGCGTGGCCCTTTCCTTTCAGGTCCCCGGTCAAATAACAAAAGTCTATGTCGAGGAAGGGCAACACGTTGCAAGTGACCAATTGCTTGCCGAAGCCACTCTAGAACAAGTAAAAGACAATTTTTCGCGACTGAAGGCCTTGCATGAAAGTGGCAAAAGTCACTTTTTTTCAGGGCCTTAAACTGTCTTCTGTAACAGTTTTTCATTGTTGGGGCCAGCATTGGGTGGCCATTACCCGGACATATCTGAAGAATCAGGCGAGGTTGACCATAAGCTTGCAGCTTATAGCAATTGCCTGGTGGTTCACATCTTAAGTTAAATACTATGCTTCAAGTATGCCTTTTGCAAGCACTCGTTCACCTTGGAGGACATGATCTTCGCATACTTGTCTCCATACATAATGCCTATATGTGTTCCTGGAGTCTGATGTAATTCCAAGCTTCCGGTAACATAGGGTTTCCATCCCATATAAGGGGCATCTATCGTTACTACTTCGGCTTCTTCGGACTTAAATAACACGACATCACCGGTATATATTTCCGGCTTGTACGATCTTTTTCTTGCATTTGATTTGTCAACTTGCGCAGGGCCAACTATGCTCTTCAGACTCTTGGCGATAAACTTGTATTTTTCACTCCAGGATATAGTTCGGAATCGATGAGTATAGATCATTAGTTTTTTCGGATAAAACCAAAATGATGTTTTAGGAATTACGGTAGATCGTTCAAATGTCTCAAAGAGAATCAATAACCCCGTAGTCTGTCCTCGTGCTCTCAGCATCTGTGCCATCTCATAGGCGACAAGGCCATGGAGGCAGTAACCTGCCAGAAAATAGGGGCCTTCGGGTTGGCATTCGATCAACTCACTCAAATATTTTTCTGCTGCCTCTTTTACATCGTCATCGTATAAAGGATCAAAGCAATAGAACGGTTGATCATCACCCAGGTGACGAATTACATTTTGATAAAGTAGTCCGCTGGGAATAGCAAAGACCGCAGGCTTGGAGCCTGTGGTTCGAATGGACTTTAAGTATTTCCATCTTGGCGTGGTATCTACGTTGCCTGCGCGATCACCTATACCTCCCGTTCTTTCGAGAAGTTCAGCCTGTTGCTTAATGGTTGGATTCTCAAGAATTGTACGATAGGTAAATGTTCGGTTAAACTCATCCTTGATTTGGGTGTTCACCAAGGTCATCATTAACGAATCTCCACCGAGATCAAAAAAGTTATCGTGAATCCCGATAGATGCTACTCCAAGATTCCTGGACCATATCTTTTTCAGTTTTTTTTCCGTCTCAGTGAAGGGAGCTACATATGTATTGAGAAGTTCAGGTTTCTTAAGATCTGTTTTACTCAGTGATAGCCTGTCGATTTTGCCGGCAGTATTAACAGGAATTTTATCCATCATCACCAAAAGTGATGGAATCATATAGTTGGGCAAGCGTTGTCGTAAAAAGTCAAGCAATTCAGTATATAGATTTGATTGTTGTTGATGAGGTGCGATAAACGCTACAAGCTTTTGTTGATCCGCTGCCTGCTCTTGAACAATCACACAACATTCCTTTACATTTTTGTGTTGAAGTAACGAATTTTCAACTTCTGCTAATTCGATACGAAATCCTCTGATCTTTACCTGATGGTCTTTTCTTCCAATCAATTCAATGTTCCCGTCAGGCAGATACCTGGCCAGATCACCGGAACGATATAAAATAGTGTCGTTATTTTTTGTGAAAGGGTTGACGATGAAACTATGCTTACTCATGTCGGGGAGATTCAGGTAGCCTCTTGCTACGCAATCCCCGGAAATACACATCTCACCAATTACTCCTAATGGCAGTTCATTGAGATGCTCATCCACTATATAGATCGTTGTATTTGACAGCGGCTTTCCTATAGGTATACGAGCAAGCGTAGCGACAGCCTGATCTATTCTGTATTCTGTAACATTCGATGAACATTCTGTAGAACCGTAGAGGTTCAGCAAAGGAATGTTCGGGAAAGTGGTTGTCCATTCTTTGGCTAGGGCAGAACTAATCGGTTCGGCACTGGTTGTAGCTATACGCAATGTTGTCCATGATTTGTCACTTCTCTTCGCTTGTTCCACTATACCTTTGTAAAGGGATGGTGTTGCCAGAAAGTACGATACGTTATGAGACAGGAGTTTGTGCCATAGTTGCACAGGGTCAATTGAATCTTCGTGTGAAAGAATAACGGTAGGTATACCTTTCAACAAGGCGCCAAAGAACTCCCACGTAGAAGCTACCAGCGTATAGGACTTATGCCATACGGCTACATCCGTTGCTTGAAAAGGATAACTATTCCACATCCAGTTCAACCGGTTAACAACAGACTTGCGTGTAATCATCACACCTTTGGGTTTTCCGGTGGAAGAAGATGTATACACAATGTTTATCAAATCGTCTGGCCCGGCCGGTGGTAGAGCTGATTGATCAACCTGGGAGGGAGGTGCATTTAGAATTTCATGCAAAAAGATTTTTTTTCCGGTGTAGTTGTCGCCAACTTTCGGTAATTGTTTTGATTCGATAAGAAAAGCAGGCCTGGCAGCTTGCAATATTTCGTTGCTTCTTGAAGCAGGATGAAGAGGATTCAAAGGAATATAGACGGCACATACCTTAACGATGGCCAGTATAACAGCGGCCGTATCGATGGACTTTTCTAGATACAGTCCTACCAAAGTACTTTTTGTTATACCGGTCAGTAGGAGCTGCGATGTGAGGTGGTTCACCTTTTCATTTAACTCACGATAGCAGATAGAAGTATCCTCAAAAATATAGGCAACCTGAGAAGGTGTACGCTCGGCCTGTTCGCGAAACATGCTATACAAGTCCTGATCATTTTTGTGGTGTATGGTCTGCTGCCTGAACTCGTATAGTTTGCTTTTTTCCTCCGGGTGCAATAATTCAAGGCTTGAAACAGCAGCGTTCGGATTTTGGATTATGCTTGTTACCAGTGTGCTGAAATTTGCCAGCATTCGCCTGATTGTATCGCTGCTGAAATGATCATTATGATACTTTGCTGTGAGTATAATTTGCCCGTTATTTTGACCAACGTCCAGCGATAGCATATATTTCGTAAAACCGGTATCAAGTCTGGTTGTTGTGATTTTGAGATCATCATCTTGCCATGACCAGGAAGCATCCTGCTGGCCGAACATCGTTTGAAATATAGGGGCTGTGCTGCCATTACGGGTTGAAGCCACATGCTGTAACATCTGACTGAACGGATAAACACCATGTGCTCGTCCTTCACGCACAGTCTCTGAAACCAGGGTCAATAAATCGCGAAAGGACGATGTCTCATGAAAAGAAATACGAAGTGGTATAACATTTTCAAAGTTGCCCTTCATGTGATCTTCTCCGGGATTATTCCGATTGACTATAGGCATGCCTACGATTATTTCTTTTTGACCGCTATATCGATACAAGAAGATATAGTATGCCGTCAGCAATGCATCAAACCAACCGGAACTTGAAACAGATTTGAGAGCATTGGTAATAGAAGTGTCTAATGTTACGTGGGCAGAGTTCCCACGGTAGCCTGGAGAAGAATTGGGTTGAGAGTCGAGCGATAACGAGAGTATAGGAAGTTCTCCCTGAAGTTTCGATTTCCAATAGGTTTCATCGTTGGTGTATTCTTTGCTGACAGGCGGGAGATAATGCCCCCTTTTAGGGCCTGAAAAATTGCCCGTACCCTCGGAAAGTGCTTTATATACTTCTGTGATTTCCTTTATCAGGAGATCTATAGTTTTTTGATCAGCTACGATCTCATGCCAGGTAAAAAGGATATTATATTCATTCCCCGAAAGCTTAAATATATGGACGCGAAAAACGCTTTCGGTGATGTTTGTTACTTCCGATACTATCTTTTGTGCTAATTGCTTGATTCGCTGCTGTTGGTTGTCAGGTGCTATTGCGGATAGATCTCTAACAACCACTTCTTCATGGGATGTTTTAAATGTCTGCTCTGTGCAGCCTTTAATCTCAGTAAATCGGGCATTGGTAAAAACATTGTTACTAGTAACAATGTTTACAGCAGCCAGTAATAACGGACAATCTATATTACCATTGACGTATGCTAGTGACTGATGTGTACAATACGGAATTTCAGGTTCCAATTTCCAGAGCAACCATAATCGTTGCTGCATCGAAGTAATCGGATACGAACTACGCAGCGGTAGTTCATGCTCGTTTATGGATTCTTCGATTTCTGACAATAAGGTTGGGGCGGATTTCTTTCGGGATTCCTGGGAGGTTAGGTCTTTGTGAAGCATAGAGTATAACGATGTATTTGAAACAGGGTATGAATACGTGCAACGAATAATTATTTATTGGAATAAGATACCAGTTTTTTTCTGAATCTTCGATATTAATTTGATAATAAAATTAAACATAATCAGAATGGAGATCTGTTATGCCGACATAAATGCAGTTTCGCGTGATCGGATTATATACGATGTGTTAAGCCCGGATGAAATTTCGGTTGGAAAGCGGTTTCAAACGCAGCATCTCCCAGATCATTACTATTCCTCTAAATATATAGCGCGGCTTGGCAGGTAAATATCTTGACGAACCAGCTGGTTCCATTGAGATATTGAAGACGGCAGAAGGAAAGCCCTACTTGGGTGATGGCAATGCACTACATTTTAATGTGAGCCATAGTCGTAACATGTTTGTTCTGACTTTCAGTGATTCGCCCGTTGGAATTTGATATTGAATTTGCACGCGAGTTACCGGAGCTCAACAGCGTTGCTTCCAATATTTGTTCGGAGAATGAATATATTTATTTTAATCAACTTTCTACTCAGGACTAACACCGGTACTTTTTTAAACTCTGGAGTGCAAAAAGAATCTTTCCTGAAATTAATAGGCTCGGGATTACAAAAAGAGCCAAAAGATATAGCTATAGACAATCACGAGGATCTTCTTGGTAAAGGAGTAGTGAACATCCAGCATGAAGGAATTATAGCATATTGTACACCGCTAGATTTTAGCGTAGTCGATTTCCATTGCTTTGTTTGTTCACAAAATCCTGACAATCAATGGAAGTTGGTTGATGTTGTCCAGGAGGATATTTTATGATTGATGTGAAATTTAATTCCGGATATTCCAGAGTATCCCCTTCACGTGTGCACTAAGATTTTGATAGTCCCTCTTGAGTATATAAGTTCCGAGTTTCTTAGGGGTTGCAAGAAAGATGAAGAACAAAAGTGCAAGAACGAAAGATCTACCTTTTGCATTTCTCCTCATATACAGGATTCTGTTGCGCGAATGATAATAGGTTTTAAGTGGACTGTTATTACCCACGGAAATTGATTCTTTGTGGTAAATTTTCGAAGTGCCAACGAAATATACTTTAAAGCCCGCAGTCTTGGCCTGTACCGTCCAATCGTGTTCTTCATAGTAAAGAAAGTATATTTCAGGTAAACCTCCGATTGCATCGATCACAGCGCGTGATGCCATCAGGCATGCACCATGTCCATAGTCAGTTTCTCGAACCTCGTCATACTGCCCCTTATCGATCTCCAGGTATCCGATCCTTTTTCCTCGTCCCAACACCGGATGTGCTCTTACAGACCCGACATATTGAATGCGTTCATCCCTGTTAAAGTATATTATTTTCGGTGATACTAGGCCTGCGTCAGGCTTCTGCTGAAATGTTCTTACCAAGGGTTCCAGAAAACCGGGTGTCACTTCTGTATCATTATTAATAAGTAGGATATAGTCACCCTTTGCTGCGCGTATAGCCACATTGTTGCCCCCGGCAAATCCAAGATTTTGATGAGTAAACATCAGGTTTATCGACGGGAATTCAATTTGCAAATCCGCGATACTGGAATCCTTGGAACCATTATCGACCACAATAACTTCAAATGCAGGATACGTAATACTTTTCAATGACGCTAAAAATTCCCGCGTCACATTTGTCTGATTGAAGTTGACGGTAATTATTGAAACTAAAGGATAAGAAGCACTGAGCAACATAGGCTAACTTGGGATGATACTTGAAAGTATAAAAAACTCTTTCTTCTTCATAAAAGAACTGAGTAAAATAATCTGTAGATAACGGTTTACATGTATCCTCCAACACCGAGTTGCATCAAATCCCAGATGTGGTTATGTAACATGGGCGTTGTGATATGCGTGACCAGCCAAAGTTATCTGAGGACTTGAACTTCGCCTTGGTTTCGAATGCCTTGATTGCTACGCTCGTTTTCCGGTCAAATGGTGGCAGAATTGGGAGGTCACGTGATCTGAAATTGATGGCCAGGACAAGACTGAAAAAGATGGTCCACCACTTCGGATTCTTCAGTCAAGAGAGAGGGCAGTGGCAACGTTAAATATCGATTGGAGTATTACCTTTTTCCGCCGAACAAGAAGGCTCCTGTATTCGTCTTCGCTTAATGTAAACAAGCCCTGCATGAGAGGCTTGGCGACAAGAGGGTAGTTGCATAATGACATGAGATTGAGCATAAAATCTTCAACCGTGATGGGGTAAAGCAAACCAGACTTAATTGCTTGGTCAATCTGATATTGTATAGTCTCGCTGATTTTAAGTTTTTTAAGATCATTTGGAAAGAGCTGAATTGTTTTCTCAGGATTCTTTGCCAGTTCACTGACTATGAAATTTTGTAGATATGGATAGTCTATGTTCTGCTCGATGATTATATCAATAAATTCACTGACTTTCGCAAAAAGTGATTTCTTTGATGAGAATACATCCACGAGCTCTTGACGCTTTGCTGTTATTGCTTCTTGAAGCACTTTCTCAAAAAGTAAATTGCTGCGTCTAAAATAATAATTGATCATGGCTCGACTGATACCTGCCTCCTTTGCGATTTCAATGGTTGTCGCATGAATATGTCCTTTCTGAAAGAAGATACGTTTAGCCGTTTCTTTAATCTGACCTTCGGTCTGTAAATCAAATGAAGCCATTTATTTAAGTTTATTAAGGTAGCCAAATTGATGAGTTGCGTTGAATCGATTTTATGTCGTTGAACGCCATGCCCATACCTACCCGTTGTTCCCATAATGGCGATGCCCAGGTTTGATAATATGGGGTGGTAATTTTCTTTCCGCGCTTCATTGCTTGCGCCTAGCCACATACGATAACGGAAAAACACAAGGCCGGCTATATATACTAAGATGAGCAAGATGCGCCCGGATGTTTGAGTAGAAATTCTCATGCTGGATTCTGTAAAAATTACAGGTATATATAGAGGCAAGGAATCTTATCAATTCAATAGAGAGATTAATGGGAGGAATCGCAGACTTGTAACGCACCCCTGAGCCACGTGGTCCAGATCCCTCTTACATTAATCAAATGGTTATGCAGCTGAACTGAATTCAGCCAAACCCAGTTTCATTTCTTTTCTAGTTAGGTGTTACCCGTAAATATTTGATTCGCCACCATCGATGGCAATTGTCTGTCCACTAACATAGGAAGCATCTTCACTTAACAAGAAAGCCACAACTTTTGCAACCTCATGAGGCCGTCCCAATCGTTTTGTTGGGTTGCGTTGCGCAAAATCTGACTCTGCTTTTTTCGGATCATCCGGATTCATCTGTTTGAAGGCTTCGGCCGCCATCGGTGTGAGAATCACTCCGGGTGCAATTGCATTCGTAACAATGCCGTCACGACCGTACTCAAGCGCGGCGTTTTTCGTCATGCCACTAACTCCGTGTTTGCTAGCTACGTAAGCCACCTGATTCATTAGGCCTCTCAATCCTCCAACTGATGCCACGTTAACAATCCTGCCATACTTCTGTTGTTGCATTACAGGAATGACATACCGCATACCGAAATATACACCAAGTACGTTGATGTCGAGTACTCGTTTGAAAACGCTGATATCGTATTCTGTCATTGGCGCTTGACGTCCTTCAATCCCTGCGTTGTTATATAAGCCATCGATTCTTTGGAATGTTTTCACGGCTTCATCCACATATTTTTGAACATCTGCATCTTTAGACGCATCCCCAACAACAGGTACAATCCTCACAGAGGGAAACTCCTTCTTCAAATCCTTTACTGCAGCTTCCAAAGACTTTTCATTGAAGTCGACCAAGGTCAGATTTGCGCCACGACTCGCCAACTCCTTCGCAGTTGCAAGGCCGAGACCCATAGCAGCCCCCGTGATAATTATTGATTTATTTTCTAAGCTCATAAAATTGAATTTGAGTGAACATCATTTTTGTGTCAGGTGAACAATTACTCAGCTTGTTTTACAAACTATACTTCAGCGGAAATTTTTACTTCTTCGCTAACAAGTACGCCATCTGTCTCGAGCGCAGCGTTCCAAGTCAAGTCAAATCTTTTCGGTTGATTTGATTGACCATCATGCTCAAATCAGATAATTCCTAGTGCGTTATTTTTGCAAGTAACGAACCGGCTTGCATTTCCTTGACGTTTGGCTTGAGTGCTTGAATCGCCTGACAAAGGTTGCTGTTAAATAACGATTGAGGAAGGTGGTTTCTTCGGAAGAACTGGGCAAAAGGTCGGTTTTTATATCTTCGTTTATTCAGATACTTGTTTTAAACTCCTTAGGAGAAATTCCCACAACACGCTTAAAATACTTTCCAAAAAAGGACTGGTCGCTGAAGTTCAATAAATTAGCGATTTGGGCAATGCTATACTCCGGTTTCTTCAATAACAATTTGCTTTCAAGAATGACGAAGTCGTCAATGATTTGCCCGGCACTTTTGCCGTTTATCTCCTTCACCGTTTCTGTCAGGTATTTTGGGGTCACATGCAAGGCATCGGCATAGAAGCCAACCGTGCGTTCCTGGCGAAAATGAGTGGAGACGAGCGTTGCAAAACGGATCACAAGTTCTTCCTTGCGGGTCATGTTCCGGATGAGGGGTGGTGAATACTTCTGCCTTTGCGCGCCAATTTCATAGAGGAAAGCCAGGAAGATATGATTCAGTTGCTCTTTGCCAAAAGGCCTGTCGGTTTGTCTGCAGCGTTCGAATAAATCCTCGATATTCCGTTCAACGACTACAGCATCGGAATGTTCAAGACTCCAGTTGGGTTGGTATTGGGAACTAAAGTATTCCAACAGGTCATGGGAGTGTTTGGGCAAGCCGGTCTGATTCAGAAAATGTATTGTAAAAGTAACAGACATCGCCCTTGCATTTGGTGAGGCACCGATCAATTGCTTAATCGCGTTGGGCGCTGCAACAACAAGTCCATTTTTCTCCAAGGTAAATGGCCGAAGATTAACGGACATGTCTACCGATCCTTCGGTTACCAGCATGAGGGCAAAGTGATCCGAGCGAAAATGTTGTCCCCAAAAGTCGAAAACTGAAAATTCAGTTATATGGCTAATGCCCAATTCGTCATGGGTAACGGTGACCTGTGCTTGTGAAAGCAATTCACCCTGTGTGAGAACCAGCGTTGGAGAAGTCTTAGCCATCTGGATGGGCAGCAATTCAAGACCATCAATATATAAAGAAGAATTCACTTCAACCGACTTTTGAGCTAATAATCAACCTCATTTAGTGATTTTCTCATATTCCTCAAGTTTTAGTCAGGGCGGAACACTTCAACTCTGCAACCGAAGTATTTTTTGTCACCGCTCATCATCGGTGCCGGGAATATGCTTTCAAGACCACGCGTTCGTGCGTCAATGCCTCTATCTGCAATTATAAACATCCCTTTCCTGCCCGTTACTTACCATCCTATCGGGTTAATTTTTCAAACCGACTTTTCGACCAGTTCTTCCGATGTCGCAACCTTCCTGCAAAGTACGGCTCTATAGACCTTTGTTCATTCGCTGGTCACTGATCAAGAGCATCGAATAAAGTTAAAAACGAAATAATTAACTCTTAAAATGATATGAAACATGGTCTGACTATTGCCGTGGCGATTGCCGTGGCGACATCACTTATCGCTTGTAAACAAGAAGAAGCGGCACCACCGCCTAAACCAGTACAGGTTAATTTACTTGAAATCAAGCGTGACAATCAAGCTCAGGAATTTACCTATTCAGGAACCATCGATCCGGAGAACACGGCGTTGGTATCGTTTGCTGTGCCGGGGGTAATTGAGAACGTAGCCGTTGAGGAAGGGCAGCCCGTAAAGCAAGGACAACTGCTGGCCGGCATCGATGACACGGAATACCGCAATGCCCTTTTTATTGCGGAAGCCGCACTAACGCAAGCAGAAGATATGTACAACCGCCTGAGCGGTTTGTATAGCAAAGGAAGCTTGCCCGAAAAAGATTTTATCGACATACAGACAAAAGTGGCGCAAGCCCGGGCCAACAAAGAAATCAATGTCAAGCATATCAAAGACAGTAGGCTCACCGCACCATTCACCGGAATCATCTCCAGGAAAATGATCGAGCGGGGAAGTACCGCGGCGCCTGGTATTCCGGCATTTCAAATTGTAAAAACAGACCAGGTTTACGCCCGAATTGCCGTGCCTGAAGGGCAGGTTGGTGAGGTGCTAAAGGGTATGGCATCGGGCGTTTTTGTTAAAACATTAAATCAAACCTTCAATGGAAACATTACCATCATCAATCCGCAAGCTGATCCGGTGGCAAAAACCTACGATGTAAAAGTAAAGCTTGACAATGCTTCCGGAAGATTGTTACCAGGAATGATCGCCGATGTTACGATTCACACCGGCAAAAAAGTAGAGGTGATAATCATACCTGCGAAAGCGATTGTTCGCGATGCGGATGGTATTGCTTATGTCTTTACAGCGAATAAAGAAGGCACGGCACTTCGTAAACGGGTAGAAGTAAAAGCTATTACGGGAGAGAATGAACTCATTGTGACGGGTTTGAACCTTGGTGATAAAATCGTCATAGCGGGGCAATCACGTCTGAAGGAAGGAATGCCACTGACAGCCAGCCTATAATCAATAATAAATAGAAAGCATGAACAATCACAGAATGAATATTATTGAGGCGGCCATGAAGTACCGGCAGGTTACGCTGGTCCTCGTGAGCCTGCTATTACTGTTTGGAGTTTACTCCCTGTTAAATATGCCCAGGGCAGAAAATCCAAAAATCGATATGCCGGTGGCAATGGTGTACGCATTCTATCCGGGTGCTGACGAGCTTCAAATGGAAAAGCAAGTGACTGATAAGGTAGAACAATACCTGTTCTCGTTCGAGGAGGTGGAGAAAAACAAAACCACTACTCAGGTAAAAGACGGACAAATGTTTATCACGGTGCAATTGTACACGTGGGTCAAAGACAGAAAGAAATTCTGGAGCACACTACAGCATGGCCTGAATATTCTTTCACATCAGGAACTTCCGAAAGGCGTGATTGGTCCCGTGGTGGATAGCAATTTTGGTGAAGTGGTTGCACAGATCATCACCGTGTCATCAGACAAGCGCAGTTACAGCGAAATTCAGGAATACCTTGAAACGATTGAAGACGGATTGAAGACCATCCCCGAGGTATCAAAAATCAACCGAAGAGGAGGCCAGCGACAGCAGATCTATGTTTCAGTAAACGATGCAAAACTGGTACAGTACGGATTTGATCTGGCCACAGTGATCAGGATACTACAGGCTGAAAATATTACCGGCTATTCTGGCGAGGTGACCATTTCATCGAATACGATTCCTGTATTTACCAACAGCCAATACAAAACAATCGAGGATGTGGCCAACCAGATTATCTACACAAGTCCTGCGGGAATTGTGGTCCGGTTGAAGGATGTCGCTACCGTTGAGAGAAGATTCGAAGAGCCTTCATCGTTTATCCGGATAGGAGAAGACAAAGTTATGATGCTGGCTATTGAGATGCAGCCAGGTAACAATATTGTGCACTTTGGAGAAAAGGTGGAAAAGAGATTGGAAGAAATCAAAAAGGAGCTTCCGGAAGATCTCAAGATCCAAGTCATTGTAAACCAGCCTGAAGTGGTAGCCGAGCGCATGGCGCACTTCATGAAGGAGTTTGGCATTGCCATTGGAGCGGTAATCCTGGTGATCATTTTCTTGCTGCCGATCCGGGTGGCGTTGGTGGCATCGGTAGCGGCCCCCGTTTCAATCATTATAACCTTCGGCATCGTCAACATTGTCGGAATCGAATTGCATCAGGTAACGCTGGCCGCGCTTATTATTGTGCTGGGCATGGTGGTAGACAATGCCATTGTTGTTGTTGATAACTATATCGAAAAGCTGGACGAAGGCATCACGCCGTGGACGGCTGCATGGCAGGCAGCAAAGCAGCTTTCGGTCCCGATCTTTACAGCGACCATTGCCATCATTTTTGCATTTGCTCCGCTCTCGTTTTTCCTTTCGGGCATACCAAAGGAGTTTATTCAGGCTTTGCCCGTCACCGTAGCCATTGCGTTGTTTGTTTCGATGTTTGTTGCACTGTTCCTCACACCACTGACCTGTTACTTATTTATTAAAAAGGGTCTGAAGCACCATATTGGCGATCGTCCACCGAGAAAAAACCTTCTTGATTATTTGCAGCACGGATTTAATGTGGGAGTTGAGTGGGCTTTCCGCTGGCCCAAGGTTACCATTGGCGTTGCCGTTGTTTCGATTGCCGTTGCGCTGGTACTTGCCGGCAAGGTAAGCCAGGAATTTTTCCCGCTGAGCGAGAGCAAACAATTCAACGCAGAGATATGGATGCCCAACGGAACATCGCTTTCCGAAACAGAGGCAGTGGTCAAGAAAGTCGAGAAGGAATTACTCAGCGATAGCCGCGTGGTCAATATAGCCAGCTTCGTGGGCACCAGCTCGCCGCGTTTTCACATTACCTATGCACCGGAGGTACCCAGACGCCATTACGCACAGGTGTTTGTGACAACCACCGGAACGCAGGCTTCCAATGACATGGTGAAAGAATATCTTCCGCGATTCGAGGGATTCGTGTCGGATGGGACAGTTCGTCTCCGTCAGCTAAGCATGCAGGAAGGGTCACCCATTGCCATACGTATCATCGGCGACAACCTCAACGATCAGAAGCGAGTAGCAGAGCAGATAAAAGAGATTCTCAGGAATGCGAAAGGAACCAACTGGGTTCGTACCGATTATGAAGATGATTATGTCGGTGTACGACTGGCCATCAAAGAGGACGTTGCTTCGCGGCTTGGTATCACCCATGAGGCGATCACACAAACTCTTGGTGCAGGACTAAAGGGATTTGCCGTGTCTCAATTGTGGGAAGGTGATGAACCGGTAGATATATACCTTCGACTGGATGCCAGCGACAGAGATAACCTAAAGGATATTGAAAATCTTCACTTGTCCACACTGTTTGGAACGAAAGTGCTTTTGAGAGAAGTGGCCACGTTGGAACCATCGTGGCATACCGGGGTTATCGCACACCGGAATGGTCTTCGCACGCTCACGGTGCTATCGGAAGCGCAATTGGGTATACGGGCATCGGATATTCTGAAATCTGTACAACCCGAAGTCGACAAACTTCAATTGCCTGACGGCATTACCATTGCCTATGGAGGTGACGCGGAAACATCGGCCGAGAACAGCCCCCGCATGGGAAAAGCACTTGGGACAAGTCTTATTCTGATCCTTATCACCTTATTGTTCCAATTCAAAACGACCGGCAAAACACTGATCGTTCTGGCGACCTTTCCGCTGAGTTTGTTAGGTGCATTCTTTGGTCTGTATGCCACGGGCAATCCCCTCGGATTCACCGCCTTCATGGGTATCATCAGCCTGATCGGCATTGTGGTACGAAATGGGATTATATTGGTGGACTATGCCGATGAACTTGTTCGTGATCACCACTATTCCACCAAAGCCGCTGCGTTGGCTGCCGCCAAGAGACGGATGCGGCCGATCTTTTTAACATCCGCTGCAGCGGCCGTAGGCGTGGTGCCAATGATCCTGGGGAAATCACCACTCTGGGCTCCCATGGGCAGTGTGCTGGCCTTCGGACTGATTGTATCCATGGTGCTTACGCTTTTTGTGATACCGCTGCTCTATTTCCTCTTTGTTCGACCTGAAGTGCAGGAACAGCCCGTTGCCGATGCAGAGGTCCCGATACAATACAAACCGACACATGAAGTGCACACTGTTCTGTGAAAAAGAAATTCAGATTAGAAAGAAACACACATGAAAACAAAAAACTTTCGCAGCGTAGTGATTACTACGCTGATGTGCCATGCCTTGATCACCTCGTATGCACAGGAAAATTACAGTTTGGAAAACTGTAAGAGAATTGCTCTGGAAAACAATAAAAAAATAAAAGCGAGTAAAAATGAAATAGAAGCTTCGCTTGCCTTTCATAAGGCGGTTGCTGCAGAAGCATTGCCAAAATTGGATGGCTCGGTTACAGGGGTTCATTTGGGAGATCCCCTGGGTGGCGCCTTCAATGGCATGATTCCTAACCAGTTTGGAATTGGATCCGTTACCCTGACACAGCCGGTTTATGCTGGTGGAAAAATTCGGTATGCCAAGCAATCGGCAGCAAAGGGGATAGCGATACAAGAGGAACGAAAAAATATTGTGACTGCCGATCTTCTGGCGGATGTGGAGAAAGCGTACTGGCAGGTGGTTCAGGTAAATGAAAAGATCGTTTTGGCCAAACGTTTTAAGGAAATGTTGCTCTCCCTGCATCACGATTTGCAAAACTCCTTTGAGGCGGGTCTCATTTACAAAAATGATTTGCTGCGCGTTGAAGTCACACTGAACGAAGCGGAATTGAACCTGGTCAAAGCAAATGATGGACTCGTGATGGCAAAACTGAATCTGGCACAAATCCTGGGAAATGCCGGTAACACAGAATTTACACTGTCCGATTCGGTGACCGGCAATTTTACTGAACTGCCGTCCCTGAGTTACATATCAGCCGATAATCGCCCGGAAGTTCGTTTGCTCACAAGAGCTGTTGAAGCAGGAGAACTCCAAGGCAAGATGTTGAACGCCGAGCGAAAGCCCGTGTTGGGCGTTTCTTTAAGTGGTGTGGCCGTGAGTGGTAAGGGCGTGAATTTTGAAAACGGGAATAATCACATGACTACCTATTATGGAACGGTGGGTCTTTCTTTTCCGATTTTCGAATGGGGTAAAAGGACCAATAAGGTAAAAGAACAGTCCTTCAAAACTGCTGCCCAACAGCAACGCCTGGAGGATACCAGGGAACTGGTCGATCTTGAAGTTCAAAATGCCTACTTGCAACTCAATCAGGCCGCAAAAAAAGTTAGGCTGTCCGTTCTTTCCCTGGATCAGGCCACTGAAAACTTAAAGCTTGCTGATGACCGCTTCAAGGCAGGTACCATTGTCGGAAAAGATGTGCAGGAAGCGCAAGTGCTCTGGGAACAAGCCTACAGCAGCCTGATCGATGCTAAAATCGAATACAAAGTTAATGAGGTTCTATACCGTAAATCAATTGGTGAATTGACAGAGTGAAAGGAGTAAACCCCTTGGGACTGGTTTTAAGAGCATCTGTAAAACAAAGAGCTGGCAACTGCCGGCTCTTTTTTGTTGGTCTATACGCGCCCTTAAAACAACCGACTTTTTGACTAGCAATGGCGAAATAGATGCCTTCCGGTGCAGACGGTTAGACTGCATCTTTGTGTCATCATTTAAATGGAATTTGAATTCGACATCCTAATCAAAGAGCTCGAATAAGTTGACGCTAACGTGCAGTACCATGTAAAGCCGCTGGCTTACAGGAAGGGAATATCCGATTAAAGCAATTGAAGTATGAAATATATATACGCATCCTTTATCGCCATCTTCATGTTGATGAATCTATCGGTGAACGCGCAAAAACAAGAGCGAAACCATCTCTTTCGCGTATATGAAGATAACGATTTTTTTAACCTGATCGGGAACAACACCGATCGGGCCTATACCAACGGAACCAGGTTCGATTTTTTTCAAAAGGCAAAAACAAAGCAACGTTCTTTTCTGTACAAACTCTGGCCAAAAGCGGGACCGTCCAGCACAAATTTTACTGGTTGGAGCATTGCACAGCTCATGGTCACTCCAAATGACATTAGCGTGGCGAGCTATCAGTCCAACGATTACCGTTACTCGGGTGCACTGTTTGTCGCCCGTTCCTTTTACTCCTATGATCCGGTCAGGAAATTCTCTTTTCAAACGGAAGCTTTGGCCGGCGTTAGAGGGCCCCAAGCCATGGCCAAACAAACACAAACGGTGGTCCATAAAATGATCAATTCTGGAGTGCCACAAGGCTGGAACAATCAGTTGGGAACACAAGCTTTGCTCAACCTCACTTTTACCGCGGAGAGAAACCTGCTCGCATGGAAGCACATTGTTGAGCTCAATGCGGGTGTGCAAGGAAGAGTCGGATCAGCGATGGATGCAGTATTGGTGTACCCGGTGCTGCGCATTGGAAAAATGTCACCCTATTTTAACGGCTACATCGATCAGTTTGGCAGTTATCAGGATCATGGCAAACCGAATAAGATGCAGTATTATCTGATCCTTAAGCCCACGTCATCGTTTGTTGCTTACAACGCCTTGTTGGAGGGCACCCGCAAAGATAGATTTGGCGATAAAGTTCAGGCGAATGAAATACCGCTGGCACACAAGGTGCTGGATGTACAGGGAGGCATCGTGATTGCCTATGGCAACCTGTCGGCCTCTTATTTACTCACGCGCTCGACTGCGTACGAAAAGGGGCTTTATGAGCATCGGTTTGGAACATTAGAGCTTTACTATAAGTGGTAGCTCAACACCGAACGAAACGAAGTATGTCACACGTCCCAATTGTGTTTTCGCAAGGCGATCTTTTAGCGGAGAACGACTCAAGAAAAACCGTATCCTGTGATGGTCTTCAGGTTACTCGTATTCAGGAGTTCGCCAACTTTGAATTCTTGAACGAATATTTTCGCTCCGATCATTTTTCCGTGATGCTGATAATCAAAGGTTCGATGTCTGCTAGTGTCAATTTCCAGGCCTATGCGTTCAACAACAATAGTCTTGTGGTTACAGCGCCCAGTTCCATCAAACAAATTCTAAATGCCTCGCCTGGTTTCGAAGGCATTGTAGTCACGTTCACCGCGAATTTCTTGGCACTTGCTGGTGTAAACAAGCGTGCCTCCGATCTCTTAACCTATTTCAGTTCAAATGGCAATCCCAGCTGGGAACTAAGCCCTGAAGATGCATCGAATATGCTAAGCGTGATGGATCATCTATTCTGGCGGTGTGGCGCCTTTGATGTTCACCGGTATGGCAAGGAACAACTCCACCATACTTTTGCCATATTCTTGTATGAAGTCGCATCCAACAATATTAAATATGGCCAACCACTGATTGACAAGTTGACACGGAAAGAGGACCTGGTAATACGATTTGCTGACCTCGTGTCGAAACATGTGCGCGAGCAGAGGAAAGTTCAGTTTTACGCAGATTGCCTGAACGTCACAGCAAAATACCTGACAGAGACAGTCAAAGAAATAAGTGGCAAGAGTGCTGGTCAGGTAATCGATGATTTCGTCATCGTCGAGTGCAAACTTCTATTGGAGAATCAGGACCATAGCATTGCACAAATTGCTTCTGTTTTGAACTTCGCCAATCCATCTTTCTTTGGCAAATACTTTAAACGCCTTACGGGTCTCTCTCCAAAGGAGTTCAGAACAGACCTTTTTCGATAGGCCGACTTTTAGACCTCTATCTCCGAGAAAACAACCTTACCAACGCTTTGCATTTTGCTCACCTTTGTTGCGGTTAAACTATGATAACGCGATAGAAAAGCCATGAAAGTAAGGGAAGACATTATTTTAGACGCAGCCTATAAACTTTTCAGGCAGCGGGGCGTCCGAGCAACCAATATGCAGCAAATTGCCCGGAGTTGCGACATCACCGCCTGGCAGATCACTTCAATTTACCGGTCACGCAAGGAGATTATTCTGGCATTGTTTAAATACCTTCTTCAGCGGAATACCGGACACCTTTCTGTAAACCCCGTCATTTCACCGACAGCGGTGGCTGAACTTGAAAATTTCTTCAGGATGATCGAAGACATGGTCAAGGATTTTGGCGCAGAAATCCTTTACGAGCTGCGGCGATATCAACCCGAAGCTTTCGAACACCTTTCAGATATAGTTGAACATACGCTGATGCCCTATATCCAAAAAAACCTGCTGCGTGGCACATCCGAAGGCCTGTATCGCGAAGGTATTTCTCGGGAAATATTTGTGGCGACCTATTTTAAGCTGTTGAGATCGATCCTTGAGTCTGAAAATCTGAATTGGGAGCAGACCCTTATTACTCTCGCGCAATCCCACAGAATTATTCTTCAGGGAGTCCTAACCCCGAAAGGAATACGCATGTGAATGGTATATCTGTAAAATATCTAAATATGAAAAGAGTAATTATAGTGGGAGGCGGTTTTGCCGGTCTAAACCTCGCCAAGCACCTCGCTAACAACAGATCTTTCGATATTACTTTGGTGGACAGAAACAACTATCACTTTTTCCCACCGTTGCTCTATCAAGTTTCCACGGCTTTCATAGAACCGTCTAACATCGCCTATCCATTCAGGAAGATGATGCAGGTTCAACGTAATCTCAGTTTTTTCATGGGTGAGTTGGTTTGTGTTCTACCACAGGAAAACATGATCGAGACAACCAACGGGTTCTTGAAATTTGATTTCCTCGTCTTAGCAACCGGCACGGAGACCAACTATTTTGGAAACGAGAATCTGAGAAAAAACGCGCTACCGATGAAGACCATCGACGATGCGCTACGCATACGAAATCACATCTTGCTTAAAATGGAAGAAGCAGTCAGGTCTGGGTCGCCCGGGGAAGTGGTGAAACTAACGAACCTTGTTATTGCAGGTGGAGGTCCGACGGGGGTGGAGCTGGCTGGAATGATTGCGGAAATGGCAAAGAATATCAATATCACTTCAAAAGAGTATCGTGATGCCAGTTTTGCGCAAAGCCATATTTATCTTATAGACGGTGGTGCCTCCCTACTACAGGCGATGAGAGAGACTGCGCAACAAGAAGCGTATCAGGTTTTGAAATCGCTAGGGGTGAAGATCATGCTGAATACTTTGGTGAAGGACTACGTGGACGAAACAGCGGTACTCAATAATGGGGATACTATACCTTCAGCAACTTTAATCTGGTGCTCCGGGGTTGAAGCGAGAAAGATCAAGGGACTTTCTGAAAATGTTTTTGCACGGGGAAATCGGATCAATGTAGATGGGTTTAACCGCGTACAGGGTACGGAAAATATATTTGCCATTGGAGACCTCTGTTTTCAAACTACCGACCCTGCCTATCCTAATGGCCACCCTCAGGTTGCACAGGTCGCCATCCAACAAGCTAAAATGCTTGCGAAAAATCTTCGACAACTTGCTGATGGTAAATCCACCAACGTATTTGTGTATCATGATCGAGGTAACATGGCCATCATTTCCAAGTATAGGGCGGTAGTTGACTTACAAACGTATTCCTTTAAAGGCTTTTTTGCCTGGTTCGTATGGCTCTTCATTCACGTCATACCACTGACCAGTGCCCGTAATCGCTTAAAAGTGCTGTTTAACTGGGCGATGAGTTTACTCACCAATGATTCGGCATTACGGCTTATAATAAGACCGGATGTTAAAGAAAAGCCAGGAACTATTATGCCCGTTTCAGAACAGCTACCAAATTGATTCATGCGTCATAACTCCCAGTAGATGCTGTTGCTAGCCAAACTGCTGGAATTTCAAAAGCTTGTTCATCAGCTTCCCAGAAGCTGGAAGACCATCTGCATCTCAAACTCGTGACCAGGATAGAGCGGAAACTGGCTTATCGATTTTGATTTGTAGCGACCTATTTTAAGCTGTTGAGATCGATCCTTGAGTTTGAAAATCTGAATTGGGAGCAGACCCTTATTACTCTCGCGCAATCCCACAGAATTATTCTTCAGGGAGTCCTAAGCCCGAAAGGAATACGCATGTGAATGGTATATCTGTAAAGGTCAACGTCTTCGGATTCTCCAGATGGTCAGTTCTCCCGGAATAAATTGTGCGGATGGCCTGGTGTATTTCTCCAATGCTGAATTTCTAAAAGGAGAAAATCCCGAATTCAAAATTGTATATAATGAAGGATAAAGGTCATTCTTTGATTTTTACTGATGCAAACTATCGAAAGAAAAAAACTTTGGGAAGTACTTCTCAGTAAACCAGCAGCAACAAATTTAAATAGCTCTCATTAACCGCTACGAGATATAATATTTTGACTACAAAAAAAGTCGATATGGCTACATCTGCCTTTTGACTGGTTTCCAACTTTGCATTAGAAAATCAGCCCTAATGAAATACTTAGAAACATCAGGTAATGAGATTTCCGCCAATAGCATTTCGCGCCTGGGACCGGGCACAATGAGAATGACAAGAAATTGAAAAGATAATTCCTAAAGAAAAGACGTTGAGCAACTATATGCCATCACCAAATTTTCACAAAAACGGCTTGTTTAAAAAATAACGCAAATATGAAGTTCAAAAGAGTTCAGTTCAATCACTATGGTTCAGCTTCCGAAATGTATATGGGGGAATACGAATTATCACAATTGAAACCAGACGAGGTACAGGTAAGAGTGAAAGCGGCAGCCATCAATCCACTGGATTGGAAACAAAGGCGGGGCGACATGAAGCTTTTCATGGGCAGACAGTTTCCCAAAGGCATCGGGTCTGATTTTGCAGGCGTTGTGGAGGCGGTTGGAAAAGATGTGCGCAACATTCGGCCTGGCGATGAGGTATTTGGTACTATGGATGTCAAAAAACCGGGTGCATTTGCGGAAGTCGCTGTCACTGCGTCGCGCTACGTGGTCAGGAAGCCTTCCCTGCTGTCCTTTGCAGAGGCGGCCTGTCTTCCCATTCCAGCCGCTACGGCCTGGGCTGCGCTCCTCCTGGGTAAAAAACCGGTAATGGAAAATTCACGTGTTTTGATCAATGGTTGTACCGGAGCTGTGGGTTTAATGGCAGTGCAATTGGCAATCGCGAAAGGCGCAAAGGTAGCCGGCACATGCAGTGAAGCGTCCATGCAAACCGCCAGGGCAATGGGCGTGCATCCAACCTTTAACTATGCCGATGAACAATATGGTAAGCATGTTAAACCATTTGATGTCATTTTTGATACCGCCGGAACAATGAATGTTGGTCGAGCGGTGTCGATGCTGAAGCCGAAGGGAATGTTTGTCGATATCAATCCAACACCGCGAAGGATAATACGCGGGCTGTTATCACGCCGGTACAGGATGGTATTTGCAAACATGGGTTTTAAGTATCTTCCTGAGATCGCTGATCTGGCAAATCAGAATCTGCTAAGGTCTGCCATTGGCCTGCAAGCGGATTTTTCGAAAGCAGTATCAACAATCACCGAGTTCGAGAAAGGACAACGTACTCCAGGCAGAGTTGTATTGAACTTTTAGAAGGGACCGGGTACACACAAAGGTATTAACAACGCAAAAGATGCCTAAATAAAATCTATTTTTGATATATGGGTAATGCAAATCCAATCAGGGTTAAATCGATAACGGAGTTTCACCGGCTGTGGGGCTTACCGAAGCCTGAACATCCGTTGATCAGTGTGATAGATTATTCAGACATCGATCCTGAGCAGATAAACACCTCTATCGGTGTGATCTTTGGATGCTACTTTATCTCTATAACGAGAAATATGCGGTGTAAAATGATTTATGGTCAGCAGGAATATGATTTTGACGAAGGCATTCTATATTTTATCGCCCCCCACCAGGTTATGAGAATTGAAAAACAAGAAAATTTGATCTCACAACCTTCGGGGTGGATTTTGTTAATTCATCCCGACTTTCTTTGGAACACGCCTTTAGCCAAAACCATAAAACAATACGAATACTTTAATTATTCTTCCAATGAAGCACTATTCCTTTCAGAGAAGGAAGAAGCGATTATAAACCTTATCATTCAAAATATTCAGCAAGAATACCATTCAAACATTGATAAGTTCAGTCAAAACATCATCATCTCTCAAATTGAAACCCTGCTTAATTATGCAGAACGATTTTACCAACGCCAGTTTATCACCCGGAAAAAGGCAAATCACCAGATACTTCATCGCTTAGAAAAGTTGCTCGATGATTATTTCAATAACGAAGATATAGTGGCCAAAGGGATCCCAACTGTTCAACACGTTGCAAACGCCTTGAATCTATCACCAGGTTATTTAAGCGGACTTTTAAATATGTTAACGGGGCAACGCACACAGGAACATATCCACGATAAACTGATAGAAATAGCCAAAGAAAAATTATCTACAACTGCTTTGTCAGTAAGCGAAATCGCTTATGAATTGGGATTTGAACATCCCCAGTCATTTAGCAAATTATTCAAAACAAAAGCCAATTTTTCCCCTATGGAGTTTAGGCAATCATTCAACCGCCAAAACTAAAGGATTAATTAAATAACTAGCAAGCCCTTTGGGTCATCCAGGAAGCGGTTCGAAAATTGTACAGGGGAGACGACTGCGCCCGCCGAAGCATGTTTCATGCATAGGCCTCGCTTTTTATAGCCAATTGTGGTCTATTTATTAAGTGTGCATGGCGCGCTTCGTCGGGCGCGGCCCGACTGCAGGCTTCGATTAAGAAATAAAACCTTCTCTAAATATGTGGACCGTATACATTCTTAAATGTGCAGATGGAAAATTTTATACTGGACAAAGTGATTTTTTTGCGCTGACTCATTGGTTTGGGAGGTATATATATTGAGTCGCCTCGTTTACGCGAGCGGTTCGAACTCCGTTGTCCGTCAAAAGTGAGTTTTTCTGGAAACATCGAACCAATTACAAGCTCGCTATCACCGTGTTCGTACACATAGCTTAGTCTTAAAAGATTACCAATACCACGATCCAGGTTTTCAATGCGGGGGACTTAGTGAGATGCAGAATGCAATTGTGATTCGAGTCGGTAGAGTTCAACGTTTAAAGTCAACAGGTTCAATTTGCTTAGTTGCCAGAAGCTCACGAATATTGGCGAGCTTCTCTTCCGTCTCCTTTATTTTCTTTTTTAGATGTAAATTCTCATTTCGTAAGGTTCCGTTCTGTTCATTTCAGCTTTCAAGAATGAAGGCCCTATATATATCATATCCGGCTGCGCAGTATATTTACTTAGCTCGACTGTTAATGCATGATTTACTTGATCGGCTGTGAATCGACATAAGCAGCCATCTTTTGTGCGGGCTGTCTGACGATTTACAGCCCTGCTTTTGTTTCAGGTAGTATATATTTCAGTTGACTGCTATATATAATGTTATGTCGGCTTAGTAACTCTGTATGTGAATGGGCAAATTGGAATCAATGGAAAAATCCTCAACATCCTGCTTCATATCCAGATCCCAATCACGAACCCTCCAGTTTACGGTTACACTACCTCCTTGGTTCTCATACTGCTTTAAAGTATTCAGGATATCAAGGATGCTGCGAGAGGAGGCAGTATTGAAGTAACTAAGACTAAAATTAAACGTTAAGGGGTTATCAATATACATCATATAGTCTTCCAGCCATTTCAATAAAGGGGCATAAAATTCAAATGTGTTTTCCAGATAAGATTCCCCGTCCAGCTCGCAAATACCGGTCTCTACACAAAAGTTAACGTTTGGAATAAAAAAGACATTTTTCTCTCCTGTAATTTTCAGATCTTCCATAGTTATAGTTAGATATTGTTGTTATTGTTATTGATTGTTTTTGAAACATTGATGGATAGAGCAAAAAAATCGTAGTCATCATCAAAGGGAGTAATGTCTACCTCCAGTGGTGACCCTGCTTTTAGTGCTATATCGATCAGTCCTATATTTGCACCCAGCTGGCCATCATGCATAGGCTGGCTGCGGAGTTCTCTTTTCCATTGACGCAAGGCATCCACATCAAGAGTATTGATTTTCTTACACTTCTCTGTAATAACAGGTCCCCAGCTTTTCTTTATCAGGTTCGCCGATGTAAGCGAGTAATGACTGTTCCAATCGCATATAAGAAAGGAGCCTTTTCCATAGCTTTTTGACTTTTGTTCATGATGCTCTCTTTCTTCCGAATAGTAGGATACATTTTGTGCCAGTTCCAGAAAGATGGAGAATACCTTTTTGTTCAGAAGAGGTTCCATCTCTATCTCATTGATACGATCACCAATAGAAGCCAGCACCGTGTCTATAAAAGGACCTTTATAATAAACAAGGATGCGGTCCTTTTCCAGGTTTTCATCAAATGCCAGAATATTTATTTTTTTATCCACAGTTTTTTATAATGATCATTAATTGAATACTACACACTTCCGCTTTAAGAATTTATCAAAACTCTACGAGAAATTCCTATACCTTCACGCTTATCAAGGTAATGTCATCTCTTTGATCGGTAGTTTGCTGGTGCTCATCAAGAACTTTCTCGAAGGTCACTTTTTGCTCTGATAACGGGAGGGATGCCACCTGGTTGATAACCTCTTTGAATCGGTGTGTTCCCAGTTTAATCCGATCTATGTTATTCTGATCGGTATATCCATCCGTAGTCAGGTAAAATATAGTGTCTTTTTCTACGATCAGCTCCTGCGTTGTAAAAGGACGTTCAGCTGTATACTGACCTCCTACAGATCGCCGGTCGCCAGGCAGTATATTTACTTCGTGATGTTGGTTGAGTACGTAGAACAAAGGACGTTTCGCTCCGGCAAACAGTACCCGCACCTGGCCGCCTTCTCCTCGTTGCATACGCAGCAGACAGACATCCATACCAGCTGTATTGAACCGTTCGGATTTGTTGACGGCACCTTTGACTCCCTTGTCTAATTGTTCGAGTATCTGAGCAGGATCCAGGATGTGTTTTAAGTTGATGATTTCGTTGAGCAATGTATTGCCGATGATGGACATGAAAGCACCCGCAACACCGTGACCGGTACAATCAATAACAGCCATAAAAACAAGATCACTGTCTTCTCCATCCAGATCTTCTTTGGAAAGGTGAGAGAACCAATAGAAGTCGCCTGAAACTATATCTTTCGGGCGGTAAAGCACAAAATGCTCAGAGAAAGTTTCACCTATCTTTTTGTGAGAAGGTAACAGGGCTTGCTGAATGGTATTGGCATACAGGATGCTGCTCATTACCTGCTCATTTGCTTTGCGAAGACTATCATGCTGAGCTTCAATTTCTTTCTTGCTCTCCTTGAGTTCATCGTTAATGGTTTGGAGTTGTTCTGCGGTGGCCTGTAACTCTTCCTGTTGCTGCAAAATTTCTTCTTGCTTTTCCAGCATGTCGGCATTCATCAGTTGCAACTCTTCTTTTTGTTGTATCACCTCGGCAGTTCGTTCCAGTACTTGTTTTTCCAGTTTGATCTTCTGGGCCTGGATAGCATTGATCCTGTATCTGTAAAAACTAACAGCACTGCCAATAACGATAATAGCCACCAGTGCCTTGAACCACCAGGTTTTCCAGAAGGGCGGGGTAATAATGATTTTGATCGATGTACCTTTCTCATTCCAGACTCCATCGTTGTTAGAAGCCTTCACCCGGAAGATATAGGTTCCCGGATCCAGATTGGTATAGGTTGCTTTGCGTTGGGTGCCTACGTAGTTCCAATCCTTATCAAATCCCTCCAGTTTATAGGCATACTGGTTCTTGTCGGTAAGGGTAAAGTTGAGTGCTGCAAACTCAAAGGTAAACACCGACTGTTTGTAGGAGAGAGTTAGTTCCCTGGTTTGATTAATACTTTGCTGAAGGGGAGAGTCTTTGTCTTTTAAATTGACCGATTTATTGAAGATCTGGAAATTAGTAATGACAACAGGAGGAACATTCGGATTCTCCCGCAGGCTGTCGGGATGAAACATATTGAGGCCAGTAGTGCCGGCAAAAAACATGGTGCCATCTTCTGCTTTATAACATGCATTGCGGTTGAACTCTTCCACTTGCAGACCATCATTAACATCAAAGT
This sequence comes from Ohtaekwangia sp., assembly GCF_036786105.1. Taxonomy (NCBI): domain Bacteria; kingdom Pseudomonadati; phylum Bacteroidota; class Cytophagia; order Cytophagales; family Fulvivirgaceae; genus Ohtaekwangia; species Ohtaekwangia sp. Next base: position 4,402 of record NZ_DAIQRQ010000058.1, on the reverse strand, counting down.
TTCGGAAGGTGTTATGCTTGGGGTTAAAGCGGCTGATTCCTTTGTTCGTGCTCAGCCACAGGTTCCCGTGTTCATCTTCCAGCATCCCTTTGATCACATCGCTGGCCAAGCCCTCTTTGAAGGTATATCGAATGAAGCGGTTGTTTTTCTCATCCAGACGGTTGAGCCCCTGTTCGGTGCCTGCCCACAGATTACCCTGGTGGTCCAGCAGCAGGGCATTCACGACATTGTGACTCAGGCTGTGAGGATTCTTTTCATCGTACTCATAGTGAACAAACTTCCCGCTGTGGCGATCAAGGCGATTAAGTCCTAGTTCGCTACCCACCCAGATATTCCCTTGTTTGTCTTCACAAAGGGCAAGAATTACATTACGCCTGATGTTATTGCTCGTGGTATCTTCGGAATCGAAGCGGTAGTAACGAAATTGCCGGTTGAGGTGGTCATAGTTGACTACCCCTCCGCCCCAATCGCCTATCCAGAGGTTATGGTCGTGATCCTGAATGACGATTCGCTTGGAACCGGCCGGTTCGTTAGGCCCGGCTCTAGGATCCCAGAAACGGTGATCAAACTTACCGTTCCGTTTGTTAAAGAAGGCAAAGCTCCCCAAGTGGTAGCCAAGAGCCAAAGAATCGTGGCCGTAATTGACTATTGATAAGATGATGCCGAGAGGAATTTCCTTTTTGGGAGCGGGATAGCTGGTAAACTTTCCGGTGTGGCGATCCTGCATCACGAGTCCACCGTCTTCGAGACTGATCCAGATACGGCCCTGTTGATCGCCGGTGACAGCATACATATTGGGTGTGTTGAAGTGGAGAATCTTCCCATAGTGTACAAATTTGCCCGCGTAAGGAGAATAGAGGTTGACGCCCCCTGCATAGGTACCAGCCCATACATTACCCTGACCATCCCGATAGAGAGAGTATACTGAATTGTTACTCAAACTGTTGGGGTCATCAATGTTCTGGCATACGGTGCTGAAGCGGTTTTTAGGGTAGTCAAACAGGCTGATGCCCCCGTTCTCGGTGCCAATCCAGAGCCGGCCATCGGGACCTTCCGTCAGAGACACGACTTCGTTATAGCAGAGGCTGTTGGGATTATTTTCCTCGTGCATATAGTAGGTAAAAGAATCGGTCTGACGGTTGTAGAGCAGCAGAGCACCTCCCCCTATCCAGAGGCGACCTTGACTGTCTTGAAAAACCGTGTGTGCAGCGGTCTCGGGTCCATAAGTACGAAACCGTTGATTACGAGGGTTGAAACGGTGTGTGCATTGGATGGTGGCAATCCACAGTTCTCCCTGATCGTCTTCAGTTATCTGTTGCAATTTTTGTATAGTGAATGGTGTAGTGTAGGGACGGAAATGATCCTTTTCCCGGCGGAATAGACCTTCGTCCAGAGTACCCAGCCAGAGTGTACCCTGGCGATCCTCGAAGATATCCACTACCTCAACGGGATGCTTGTTCAGAGCCTCGTGGATAAACGTTTCCGTTTGTCGGTCAAAGCGGTCGATACCATCGTTAGTCGCAACCCAAAGATTGCCCGCTTTATCCTCTAGTATATTGTTAATGTAATTGCTGTTGAGGCTGGCGGGGTTTGCGGGATCGTGGCGGTAGACGGTCATCTGATAGCCGTCATAGCGGTTCAGTCCATCGCGGGTACCAAACCACATATAACCTTCTTTGTCTTTGACGCTGCAGTTCACGGTGCTCTGGGAAAGCCCTTGCTTTAGTGAAATGCGTTTGAACTGGATTTGTTCCTGCTGCGCCTGGCAAATCAGACTGGTAATGAAAAGAATTAAAAATAGTAAAGTGTTTCTCAATATAGAGTCTACAATCGATTTTCCTGTTACTACTCTCATTGGGTAAATTTCTTACTAATTGTTATACAATGTGTTTAATAACGACTTATCAAACATTTACAAAAGAGTGGACTTTACTGGGAAACCCTTTTTTTTATCATTTCAATCGATATAGTAAGAAACTGCATGAGCAGATAGGTAAAAATATTTTATACGATTTATGCCGATTTTTTAGATTATTTGTACAGATAGAATTCATGAGCTTATAAAAAAACGATGTTCGGATAACAAGGAAACAGAATTCACATGGAGATTAGCGCTTTGAAAAGAACACCTTTCTTGAGTTGCGGAAAATGTTATGAGAGCGTGGTTTTTAAATAAATGTCTGATCTTTCGAAGAAGCAGTTCTCTCAGGTAGTCAATGTCCTGATAAAAAGAAGTTGATATTCTTCAGGCTGACTTCCCTGGTCCAATGACAAATTCAATTACTGGATGCCCTCCGATGTCCAATAACCAGAGAAATCTCCCGTCTCTAAATCAGGATAATCGAGAATCCATTTTTTTATGAATTCTAACTCACCGCGGGGAATTAGAGCTTTGGTGTCAACGAGCACGGGTTCTACATGGGATATCGCGGCACAGATACCATACATTATCAAATTCTATTTGGGTGCTGACTTCAATAATGCCTTTGTTTGGCGTAAACTTAATGGCATTGCTAATCTGGTTGCGGACGACAGTTTAATCATATCTATCGATATTCCAAACGGTACATTCGTATCCGAACCATTTTGAACTGGCTATTTTCTTTTGGCGATACAGACCTATATCTGTACCTATATATCGCCCTTCACCTTGTATTGCCAAAGAATATACAACTCCCTTAAAACCGTTCCTAAAGTATAACTTCTTCTCTTATGACGTGTCAGAATCACTTCACTTGTCAGAAAAGAGAAAAATATTCTCTTTGCCTGCGTGACTAAAATCGGGTCAGAACTGAACGAAAATATAGACATCCATAGTCAATCCATTATTGTTTCCCATGTGAGCTACTCTTGAACTACTGCACGCGATTCTATGGAAGGCAGTTCATGACAAGAAAAACTTCAAACCACGAAGTGGTTATCCGTATCGAGGCTGCGAAAAACAGACTACTCAACACGAGCAAGTCTATTAGTGAAATAGTAGATGCCTTGGGTTTCGAATACCCTCAATATTTTAACAAGTTGTTCAAGCAGAAAACCGGAAAAACCCCGTGGAATTTCGAAATCTCAATTAACTAAAGGCTGTGCGATTAACGGGCAGGGCGAACCAGTTTCGAATAAAGTTGATTATTCAGGCGGAGTGTAGTATTGGAGTTTAATGAGCTGATCAACCTGGATATATATTGAGTGAGAAAAGTTATTCATTGCTTGTTTCGGAATACCCAAGTTCTGTGCTGCGTTATCAGTATACAGGTAGTAACTGAACTGATCCGTTCGGATAGAATCAATAGCATCTCTTTTGATTTTGAATAAACAGAAAAAAGTCATCTCACATAGGCCAATCTATACAACGGATTGACACTATTGTGAGATGACTTTTTATTTCCTGTTCACAATAATTACTCCTTAAACACTTTAAAAGATCGTGACGTTTTAACGCCGTTCACGCGAATGATATACAAACCAGGTTTAAGCATAGCACCTAATGATAATTTGGCTGAGCCTCCTGAATGAATCATCGCTTCTACCTCATTACCTGTTGCATCCAGTACGGTAATTTTCAGTTGCTCATCAGTACCCTGCACATCAAGTGTTATTGTTTTTGCAAATGGATTGGGATATAGTTTCACGGCAAATTCTTCGGTTGTATTTGCACTTTCCTCTGGAGAACTTTGTCTCGCTGTTCCTATCGTTGACATCGACCATTGCTGATTTGGACTGGTACTTTGAGCCCACTGGCCTAAATCAGAACCATTGGTGGTGCGTCCCATACCGTCAACATATAGCCCGGTAGCCCGGTTTTTCAGTTTTACATAACCTTCAACTGTTTCGACTGACCATTGCTGAGCAGTACTACCGCTGCTGCCCCATTGTCCTGCGTTAGAACCGTTATCAGATCTATACATACCATCAAGATACAACCCGGTAGCCCGGTTTTTCAGCATTATATAATCTCCAACCGTTTCGATTGACCATTGCTGAGCAGTACTACCACTGTTGCTCCACTGTCCTGCGTTAGAACCGTTATCAGATCTATACATACCGTCAAGATACAACCCGGTGGCTCTATTGGCTAAAGAAACGTAAGTAACCCCCCGCGCTTTTACCAGCAGAATAGCAGTTGTGGAGAGTGACGGTGCGGAGATCGTAAATGAATTTGAATTCACCTGTACGGTATTCGACTTTAATGCATTTTGTGTATGCGATACAAACGTCTCTGTCGCTGGCAGCGATGCCAGTTGCAATGTTTGGTAACTTCCATTAGCAACATTAAAGTTGTTCAGATTAATTGTTACACTGCGCGAAGCACTCATGTCGCGGTTCACAACGATCACCGTCAGGGAGTCAGCGTTTTCATTTATAGAAGAATAGGCAGACACTGTATTTTCAAGCGAAGAGGTGC
>NZ_DAIQRQ010000109.1:0-8351 GCF_036786105.1 Ohtaekwangia sp. | reverse complement strand
TTTTCCCATCACCGTTGACCGTGATTTTTTATGGGTAAAAAAATACAAAGCCACTGCTACGCCTGAGGTTTTCTTACTGAATAACAACGATCATGTCTATTACCAGGGTGCTATCGATAACTGGTTCTTCGACCTGGGGAAGTATCGCCAGCAGATAACCGAGCATTACCTGATCGATGCAATCAATGCCGTGCTGGAAGGTCACGAACCAGCCATCAGCCATACTGAAAGCGTTGGGTGCATTATTCAGCAGCCGTCTTCTAAAAAATCTTCGGGCAAGCGTCCTGGCTAGGGACAGATTGTGCTCTCAAACCCGGTTTCCCGTCAAGCGAAATCCATCAATAATTCCTACTTTTGCATTCCTAAATTTTTGAGGAACAGACGGGAATGGAAAACATCCGCAATTTTTGCATAATAGCCCACATCGACCACGGGAAAAGTACGCTGGCCGACCGCTTACTGGAATTTACGGGCACATTGAACGAGCGCCAAATGGAAGCACAGGTACTCGACAACATGGACCTTGAAAAAGAAAAAGGTATCACCATCAAGGCGCACGCAATCCAGATGAACTACAAACTGGATGGCAAAGAATATATTCTCAACCTGATCGATACACCAGGCCACGTTGACTTCTCTTATGAAGTTTCGCGTTCCATCGCAGCCTGCGAAGGCGCGTTGCTGATTGTGGATGCCAGCCAGGGCATTGAAGCACAAACGATCTCTAACTTATACCTGGCACTTGAACATGATCTGGAAATTATTCCGGTGATGAATAAGATCGATCTTCCGCATGCTATGCCGGAAGAAGTAACAGACGAAATTGTAGACCTGATCGGTTGCAAACGCGAAGATGTTATCCGCGCCAGCGCCAAAGAAGGTAAAGGTATAGAAGATATACTCAAGGCGGTTGTACATCGCATCAAACCACCGAAAGGTAATCCGAACGATTCGCTGCAGGCGATGATCTTCGATTCGGTGTTCAATTCTTTCCGCGGTATTGAAATATACTTCCGCGTATTCAACGGTTCTATCAAGAAGGGCGACAAGATCAAATTTGTAAGCACCGGCCAGGAGTATAATGCTGATGAGATCGGCGTACTCAAACTGGATAAACAACCCAGAGCTGAAATAGGTACAGGGAACGTAGGCTACCTGATCTCCGGTATAAAAGTTGCCAGCGAGGTGCATGTGGGTGATACCATCACCAGCATCGTAAACCCTGCTGAATCGGTAAAAGGGTTTGAGCAGGTTAAACCGATGGTGTTTGCCGGTATATATCCCGTAGAAACATCCGAGTTCGAAGAACTTCGTGATGCGATGGAGAAACTTCAGCTCAACGATGCTTCACTCGTATGGGAGCTTGAAACATCGGCAGCACTTGGTTTTGGTTTCCGCTGCGGCTTCCTGGGTATGCTGCACATGGAAATTATACAGGAGCGATTGGAACGTGAGTTCAACATGACGGTAATCACTACCGTACCTTCTGTGCAATTCAAAGCATACCTCACTGACGGTACAGAGATCAGCATTAACGCTCCTTCCGAGATGCCTGACCCTACCAGACTCGACAGAATAGAAGAACCTTATATCAAAGCTCAGATTATTTCGAAAGCAGAATATATAGGGCCTATCATTACGCTGTGTATGGATAAGCGTGGCATCATCAAGAACCAGAATTATCTTACTACCGATCGCGTAGAGATGACATTCGAAATGCCACTTTCTGAAATTGTGTTTGATTTCTTCGATAAACTGAAAACAATTTCACGCGGTTATGCTTCATTGGATTACCACCTGATAGGTTTCCGTGAATCAGACATGGTGAAACTTGATGTAATGCTGAATGGTGATAAGGTAGATGCATTGAGCGCCATTGTACACCGTGGCAAATCGCAGGAGTGGGGAAGAAAGCTTTGCGAAAAACTGAAAGAGCTGATACCGCGCCACATGTTCGAAGTAGCGATACAGGCGGCTATCGGGCAAAAGATTGTAGCACGCGAAACGATCAGTGCCATTCGCAAGAACGTGATCGCGAAATGTTATGGTGGTGATATATCGCGTAAGCGTAAACTTCTGGAGAAACAGAAGAAAGGTAAAAAACGCATGCGCCAGATCGGAACCGTAGAAGTTCCGCAGGAAGCTTTCATGGCCGTGTTGAAAATCGATTAATCTGAAGTATATATAATGCAGGAAACCGTAACGACATCCTATACACTCATTGACGGGAAAAAGATATCAACCGATATCAAGAATGAAATTGCCGCACAGGTGGCTGAACGCAAACAGGCCGGTAAAAAAGTACCACACCTGGCAATCATTCTGGTGGGAGATGATGGTGCCAGCCAAACGTATGTGGATAACAAAGTGAAAGCATGCAAATCTGTAGGCTTTCATTATACCATGATGCGCTTTGCCGACACGATCAGTGAAGAGAAATTGTTGAAGCACATCGACCATGTGAACAACGATGATGATGTAGACGGATTTATCGTACAGCTTCCCTTGCCTCCGCATATATCGGTAGAGCGCGTTACAGAAAAGATCCGTTCCGATAAAGATGTGGATGGATTTACGAACCACAACTTTGGAAGTATAATTTCAAAGAAACCATTGCTCATGCCGGCAACACCGTTTGGTGTGATGGAACTGCTGCGCAGGTATAACATCGACACAGAAGGCAAACATGCTGTAGTAGTAGGTGCCAGCCGTATTACCGGTGCGCCGTTGAGTATGATGCTTACTGAGCTTGGTCACGCAACGGTAACGATATGCCATAAGTATACAAAAGACCTGGCCTCTTATACCCGAGCTGCCGATATACTATTGGTAGCTGTTGGTAAACCCGGTCTTATTACAGCCGATATGGTAAAAGAAGGCGCTGTAGTAATTGACATCGGTACCACTCGCGTGGAAGGGCCAGAATATCCGAAAGGCTGGGCTATAAAAGGCGATGTTGATTTTAAAGCCGTAGCACCCAAAGCATCTTATATTACACCGGTTCCGGGAGGCGTTGGTCCGATGACGATCGCATCGTTATTGCTCAACACGCTGCGAGCTACCGAACTGCAGAATCCATAGTTTTGTTTGGGCGTTATGCCCATTCCTCAATGCCTGAAATAACACGTACGATACAGCAAGCCACTCTTCCGTTGATGGAAGATTTTTATACCATTCAGGGTGAAGGGTATTACCAGGGCTCAGCTGCATACTTTCTCCGCCTCGGTGGATGCGATGTAGGTTGCGTGTGGTGCGATGTAAAAGAATCGTGGGATGCAGCAGCGCATCCACAGGTAGCGGTGCAGGAGATGGCAAGTCGTGTAAAGAAAAGTGGCAGTCCTATCGCGGTGATTACGGGAGGCGAACCTGTGATGTATGATCTTACTGCACTCACGGCCGCTATAAAAAGTGAAAGTATACGTACGCATATTGAAACATCCGGTGTATATCCGCTAACTGGTATGTGGGACTGGGTTTGTTTCTCGCCCAAGAAATTCAAAGCACCTGATGCTTCTATTTTCAATAGGGCCGATGAGCTGAAAGTTATAGTGTATAACAAAAGTGATTTTGAGTGGGCAGAAAGCTTTGCTGCTAAAGTCCGCCCGGCATGTCAGCTATACCTGCAACCGGAATGGTCTAAAGAAAAAGAAATGCTCCCTCAGATCATCGAATATGTAAAGGCCCATCCGCAGTGGCAGATATCCTTGCAGGTACATAAGTACATGAACATTCCATAGTATGACCTTGCCAGAGTTCATCGATCAAATGAATCAGTGGGGACAAGCGAAAGTCCCCTTTTTGTTTATGGTGGATTTTGAAATGGAGCGTCCTGTAATTTTAAAACTGGATGAGATTGATAGCACTTCCATCCTTTTCAACATCAATGGTAAGACCAATACTTCACAGAAGAAGCGTTTGGGCTCTGCACAAATTGAAGCCTTGCCCGGTTCGCTGGCCGAATACAAACGTAAATTCGATATAGTATACGATCGCCTGGCTTACGGTGATTCTTTCCTTACGAACCTCACATTGAAAACGCCGGTTATACTACAGGCATCGCTTCAGGAGTTATTTTACCTGAGCCGGGCGAAGTATAAACTCTGGATGGATAATCACTTCCTGGTATTTTCCCCGGAAACTTTTATCCAGATACAGGACGGTAAAATATACTCTCACCCTATGAAGGGGACTATTGATGCGTCTTATCCAAATGCGCGCCAAGTAATTCTAAATGACAGGAAAGAAGAAGCCGAACATACCACGATAGTAGATCTTATTCGAAATGATTTAAGCCAGGTGGCAACACATGTACGAGTGAATCGTTTTCGCTATATTGAAGAACTAAAAACGAGTAAGAAAAATCTGCTGCAGGTAAGCTCGGAAATCGTTGGTAATCTGCCAGTCGACTACAGGTCGATGTTGGGTGATATATTGGTAAAGCTGCTTCCGGCTGGTTCGGTGAGTGGAGCTCCCAAGCAAAAAACACTGGAGATTATACAGAAAGCTGAGGGCGAAAAGCGTGGATATTATACAGGTGTTGTCGGATATTTTGATGGTCACGATCTCGATAGCGGAGTAATGATTCGCTTCATCGAAAAAGAGCGAGGCACATTTTTTTACAGGAGCGGTGGAGGTATAACTACGCAAAGTACAGTAGCAGCGGAGTATCAGGAAACCATTGATAAAGTGTATGTCCCTGTTGATTGAATCTATAAAATTATTAGACGGAAAATATTACAACCTGTCGCATCACGAGCAGCGTATGAACCGCTCGCTGAAGTACCTTTGTGGCACGCACGATTATATAGATCTGGAAGAATTTCTGTCGAATATCGATAAGCCCGAGCAGGGATTGTTCAAATGCCGCATTGTGTATGACGATGTAGCCCGTGAGGTAGAGTTTTTGCCCTACGAATATAAAAAGATCAGCAGCCTGCGCATTGTCGAACACGACCGCATCAACTATGAATTTAAATATACCGACAGGAAGCTGATCAATCGTTTATTCGACCTTCGGAAAGATTGCGATGATATTCTCATAGTGAAGCGCGGCTTTGTTACAGATTCATCGTATTCCAATATTGTATTCAGAAAAAACAAACATTGGGTTACCCCGTGGTCAGCCCTTCTTAAAGGCACACAGCGCCAGAAGCTTCTGGAACAAAATATTATTGAAGAAGATGACATTCGCATAGAGGATATCCGATCGTTCGAGTCCTTTAAGCTTATCAATGCCATGTTCGAATTTGATGGCGAAGAGATTGATGTATCCAACATTGTTTTTTAGTTTTAAACACGAATAGGTCACCATGCTGGCCGGATTTTTTATCATTTTAACTTCACCAGATATTTTTTCATGAATCGTATTGCAATAGTACTTCTTGTTTTCCTGTCGTATGCAGCGATGGCTCAGGTCCAGCTAAGCACCAAATCCAAGAAAGCAATTGAGTACTATACACAAGCCGATAATTATCGCGTTCGCGGTCAGTTTGCACAAGCTATCGAGTTACTGAATCAGGCCATTGATAAAGATGACAAGTTTGTTGAAGCTTACTACCGTCTGGGGCTGGTATACCAGAACATGAAGAACTACGCTGAGGCGTTAAAGAATTATGAGAAAGGCCTTAGCCTTACCACTGATCTTCGTAAACAAAAAACCTTTTGGTACGACATGGGTGAAGCCTATATCGCTACCGGGGAATATGAAAAAGCGATGAGAGTGTTGAGCTTGTTTGTGAACAACGAAACCTTGAATAAGCAGAAATTAGAGCGTGCAGCTTCATTATTCAAGAGCGCAGAATTTGCTTTTAATAATAAAGACAATGTCTCGGCTTTCCATCAAAAGCCTTTGAGTGACACAGTAAATTGTTTTGCTACACAATATTTCCCGGTGCTCACAGCCGATCAGCAACAACTCATTTTTACCCGAAGAACCAGTAACGATCCGAATGCTGATGAAGATATAGTTATTTCCGGAAAAGATGCACAAGGACGCTGGATAACTCCGGTATCAATATCGAGGAATATAAATAGCCGACTGAACGAAGGCACCTGTGCCATATCTGCCGATGGAAGAAAACTGATATTTACTTCTTGCGTGGGCAGAGATGGTATCGGGAGCTGCGATCTTTATGAAACAAGAAAGATCGGTGAAGATTGGACAGTGCCAAAAAACCTCGGTCCCAATGTAAACAGCGTTGCGTGGGAGTCGCAACCAACGCTATCGGCAGATGGCAGAACGCTATATTTTGTTTCCGACCGAAGATCAGGTTTGGGGCGCAGAGATATATGGGTTACGTCATTAGATGAAAATGGCAAATGGACAAAAGCAGTAAATGCAGGTAAACCGATCAATTCTGTATTTGATGAGATATCGCCCTTCATTCACGTAAACAATAAAACACTATACTTTGCATCCAATGGCCTGCCTGGCTTTGGCGGCTATGATCTCTTTTTTGTTGAGAAAGATTCTGCCGGGTGGTCGGCTCCTAAAAATATAGGTGCTCCTATTAATAATCATGATGATCAGTTCTCGCTGTTTATCACAGCCGATGGAAAAAAAGGATATTACTCGCACGAAGAAAATGCAGCAGGAGGAACCCGCAGCCGCATCTTTGAAATGCAGATTCCGGAAGAAAACCAATTGAAATATAGAAGTAATTATGTACGGGGTATTGTTCGCGATAAACAAACGCGCCAGGTGTTATCTGCCAAAATTGAGCTTATCAATATTTCGAAGAATCAGATTGAATCTTTGGTGGAATCTGACTCGGTAACCGGAGAATATCTCATGGTATTAACGCAAGGTGCCGACTATGCCCTATATGTAAATAAAGAAGGGTACTTGTTCAAAAGTCTGCATTTCAATTATACGGAGACATTTGATTTCAAACCCGTTGTGCTCGATGTAGATCTTGAAAAAGCATCTATTGGATCGCGCGTGGTTCTCAACAATATCTTCTTTGATGTAGACAAGTATGAGTTGAAGAGTACTTCTATTACCGAGCTTAAAAAGATTATCCGTTTTCTTACCGAGAATCCTAAAGTGCGTGTCGAGATAGGTGGCCACACCGATAACTCGGGCGCTGCCGCTTATAATAGAAGCCTTTCCGAAAAGCGGGCGTTGGCTGTATACAATTATTTAGTTTCTAACGGAGTCGATAAAGGCCGCCTTACACCTAAAGGATACGGTCCTGACCTGCCCATTGCTCCCAACAATACAGAGGATTCCCGGCAACTCAATCGAAGGATCGAATTCAAAATTATCAAGTAATTGCCTATACGATAGACGAAGAGAAAAAGCACCTGCTGTGAAGTGAGGGAGCTGTGTACAATATTTTGCTTCTATAGGAGGCTAGATAAAGTCTGCCTTGTGTAGAAATAATTGGGGGATTGATTCACTCATTAGGCAACTCAATATAGAGTAGCAATGACAGATAAATTCTGAAAATTGAATTCAAATAATCAAGTTAAATTTTACGGTATAGTATTGCAACGTGTTGTCCGGGACGTAAACCGTTGAAATGCTGTTTTAACACGATTTCTGACAGCTAAATGCTATTTAATCAACATTTTCAATAACGCTAATAGTAGTATTTTTTTTGACTTTATATACTTATTTTGGTGGACTCACCTTTTGTGAGTTATTATTTTGTTATAAGTTTGGTCGCATATTTAAATTTTCATTAACCTAAATTTTACAGTATGAAGAGAATTCTACTCGTATGCTTGACAGCGGTGTTTGCATTCGCCAGTAGCGAATTGTGGGCACAGGAGCGAACGGTCACAGGCCGGGTCACTTCCGCTGAAGACGGATCGGGTCTTCCTGGGGTGAACGTTGTTCTAAAGGGTACCACCAACGGTACAGTTACAACTGTTGATGGTGACTACTCCATTAATGTACCAGCGGCCGGAGGTACCCTCGTATTTTCATTCATCGGCCTTCAATCACAAGAGATCGAGGTAGGAAGCAGAAATAAAATCGATGTTCCCATGTCGCAGGATGTAACACAGCTCTCAGAAGTTGTGATCACCGGTGCGATGGGTTTGCAGAAGCAGGCGAAAGAACTTGGTTACGCTGCATCTACTATCTCGAACAAAGACATTACCATGGCAAAGGCAGTTGACGTTGCCCAGTCCTTGAATGGTAAAATTTCCGGTGTAAACATTACGACTACAAACAGTAGCGTTTTTCAAAACTCAAAAATCAACATCAGAGGTATCCGCTCTTTGACTGGTAACAACCAACCTATGCTTGTTGTAGATGGAGCACAAGTTCCACTAAGTTTGCTTTACTCTATCTCCCCTGAAGATATCGCAGACATGACTGTATTGAAAAGTGGTGCTTCTGC
>NZ_DAIQRQ010000133.1:0-2641 GCF_036786105.1 Ohtaekwangia sp. | reverse complement strand
CAGAAGTATAATTACTTTGATCATTGGGTTGCCATGCCTCACCAGGCGATCCTTCTACAACAGAACGACCTAAGGGACTGGTCTCAAACGATATCTTGGCGTAAGGAGTATTGTCACTGGCTATCGTCCCTCCTGCCTGATAAAAACCGGTTTGCTCAGCAAGGGCATTCGCTTTAAAATTACCAGCCGATTGAGAAGATGTATATGGTAAATATTTTGTGTCTTCGCGACCAAACACATCATAAGTAACAGGCTGAACAATATCTTTAGTCTGTGGTGAACTTTGTACTTTAACCGTCTGCGAAGGTCTTCCCAAATCGTCAAAGTAATTCCAGTCTACACTTTTTTCTCCGGTTGATACACCCAGGGAATTTATATCGTCATCAGTTTTCTTGCCTTTTACCAGTACAGTTGTCTCTTTTATCCAGTTATAGTTCTGATCAACGTTTACCGTTACAATTCCATACGCAGTGCTTTCGCATATTCCGCCAACGCCCAGTGTCTTTACATGATACGTATAGTTGCCGTAAAGCTGGTTTACGGTATAGCTAATTCCAGTATACAACAATTCATCGTTGCTGTTATACCAATTTAAAGTACCGCCTGTGCTATACCCGGAAGTAGTAATTTTCATTACATCACCTTCATGAAAAGTATAAGAGGCCGATGCCGGTGCATTGTTTAATGGATTTACGGTAATGGTAACCGGAACTTTTGCCGAAAGGCATCCAAGACCATCAACTATATTAACTATATTAACCGTACGCGCATAAAATGTACTCGTGGCAGATACAATACCAACCGGTTTGGTATTACCACTTCCTAACGTATTGCCGTTTGCTCCAGTCCAGTAAACTGTATTGCCATTGACGCCCGGAGTGGCGGATAAGGTTATATCGGTAGGGCCGCACACAGACTGACCGCTTACATTGGGAATCGAAGGAATGGGATAAATATTAACGACAACAGGAACCCTTACCTGACTCTCCACACCACATGCTGCTGAGTTATAGCTGGCGATATAATACGTTGTGGGAGATGACAGCACGGGTGTATTAAATACCTGTCCCGTGTAAACAGGGGTTCCTCCTGAAGACGAAGTATACCACCTTACCTGGTCACCGCCTCCGGTTGGCACGGCCGTAATCTGTGCGCTTCCCGATGAACCACAAATATAGTTTTCAAAAGAAAATGTAGGGGCGGTCGGCACCGGTGGTGGTGTTGGAAACGATAACGGTATACTTACTTTATTGCTGTAACAATTTGTAGTAGCATTATATGAAGCTATATAATAGGTTTTGTCACCGTTGAGAGTTGGTGTTGTATAACCAGTTCCTGTATGAAAAGGTGCAGTATCACCTGCATTATTATACCAATCTATTGTAGTGCCGTTACTACCGGTTACAGATATTGTAAATGAAGTTTCCTGGCAGGCAACCTGGCCTGGTGATACACTGAATGTCGGACCCGCAATAGAACCACAACCAACCGTTATCTTGGCTCCGCCAGATACTGTCCCGTCAGATACACTCAGATCATAATAATCATCAGGGATCTGTGCTTTATCCCATCGTACGGTCACTGTGGTTATTCTTTTGTCAGCGGGATCAATAGACATGCTTAATACAGTTCCGCCTACGGCACTCCATACTGTACCGCCCGCCGATGGCCAGGCACCACTTGCCCGCGTACATGAATATGTATATGTATTTCCAACAATAACTGAGGTGGGACCAGTAATAGGATATTGCGCCAAAGCCGAAAATCCGGATACGCACAATAGTGCACTGATAACTGCAGCGCGTATGGCTATATATAAATTCTTCATAAGATTATTCCTGGTCTTTGTAATGGTACTCATATTTCTTCACAATGTCCTGGTTACCGTCTTTTACAAACTTCAACCGGCCCAGCACGTCATATTCATAATAGGTGGTAACATTGTTGGCATCCGACATGGAGGTGATACCGATCAGTGGGTTATGCAAGTAAACCGTGAGCAACGATCCTTTCAGATTTTGCCGCAATGCATTTATCTTTGATAAGTAGTTTGCAGACGGAGATGAAGCCTGAGACTCTGTTCTATATTGACTTGCAGTCATACCGAGTGCCGTAAGCACCTGCGTAAAGGTTGCATTCCTAATTTCGGCTACCGGATAATTTTGTTTATAGCCATACAAGTAGACTATAGGTGCATCGTCTTTTCGTTGCTGGCTTACCAGGTTCAGGTCCTGATCGTATGTGAAGGTAAGCTGAGCTTTATAGTTCGATTCAACATCGGCCAGGAAAGCCGTTTTCAGTAAACCGCCACTGGTTTCTGTCTGCTTGATAGAAGTTACTTCAGCGCTCTTCGAATTCAAAATTCCATATTCGTTGCGAGTAGCGAGCAGTAAATATTCATTGCCATCCGATTTTTTAATGCTCACATATTTTTCAATTATCGGGCTCACTACATTATTCAATTGCATCCATGCTACTGCCTGTTGCCATCCCGTGAGTGAGCTGTTGGCAATGGTAGTATTCAGACAAGAGGAATAGGCATTCAACGCATTGTTACGGTTAGTAATAGCAGTCGATACCGCACTTTGAAAATCAGCCTGACAATGATTATACTGATTGGCAACAGAGGTAAATGTCTGCC
>NZ_DAIQRQ010000057.1:29278-34606 GCF_036786105.1 Ohtaekwangia sp. | reverse complement strand
GCAGAATTAACATGGAAATGCCTAAACATCTGTAAAGTTTCTTCATACGTTTTTTTTGGTTTTGGTTAGGGTGTTCATCTTTTATTGCATTGCGACTTCCGGGATCGATTTCTAAATCAATTCACCTGTAATCGTTTGCACTAAAGTTATTGCAGCAAGAGGCTATAAATGGGTATTCATTCGTCCCGAAAAGGCGCACCAGAAGTCCAAGTACCCACCTTGAAAGTCTCTAATGAGTGTATCATTTCAACTTTCAATACGGATACTTAAAAAAAGAAGGAAGTATTCTGTGAAAAGGGGAGTTTAAAGAAAATGGCTTGCATCCTTTTATAACAGGGATGCAAGCCATGCAATTACAGAGAAAATGACCATATACATGACCACTTCAAAGAATAACAGAATTTGCAATTTGCGTTTCAAAGCCAATACTTTTATAACGCCAAAATAGGTATACCCCTCTTCTGCCAGCATAATAAATAATCCTAAAGGTGGGTAACAATTGTCTAACGAAAAGTTATTCTGCATTTTATCCCTGGCTAGCTTCGCCGCTTACCACTGGCGTAAGCAGAAGGCAGCACATGGTATTGATCTTTAAAGTGGCGGGCAAAATATTTGGGGTTGTTAAAGCCTACCCGATAAGCAATTTCGGCTACCGAAAGCTGACTTTTTTCGAGAAGCTGCGCTGCATATTGCAAACGAATCGTACGAATCAGCTCCAAGGGAGATTTACCGGTAAGTTCCTGCACTTTCCTGAAAAATTGTGCGCGGCTCACACCCAACTCACGACTCAAATCGACAACTGTTAGTTCGCTGTTCGCTATATTGTTTTCGATTGCCTGAACAACTTTTTGAACAAACTGTTCATCCAGAGGCGTAATCTGAATCTCACTTGCCTTAATTCCATTTTTCTTTGCAAACAGTGTATGCAGATCCTTCCGCAAAGAGATCAGGTTCTTGATTCTCGATTCTAATATAGGAAAGCTGAAAGGCTTCGGTATATAATCGTCTGCACCTACTTCAAAGCCTTCAAGACGTTGTTCTTCACCGGATCGGGCCGTCAGTAATATAACAGGTATGTGTGATAAGCGTTGATCTGATTTTATCGTTTTACATAAATCAATACCGCTCATGCCAGGCATCATCACATCGGTTACGATTAAATCAGGATATTGAGAAATCGCTTTCTTCAATCCCTCCTCTCCACTTTCAGCCTCAATAACAGAATAAGATATCTTAAGGTTGTCTTTTAGATAAAAACGAAAATCTTCATTGTCTTCTACCAACAAGATCAACGGCTTATCACCAACAGGTTCAGACTGATCTTCTTTTGGATTATCCTGCACAACGCTCGGTGGTTCATTTATGGTTTCGTGAACCGTATGAACAAGTTTTTTCAGCGGCAGCACTACAATAAAGGAGCTTCCCTTTCCTACCTCACTCTCGACCCTGATCGTGCCTCCATGAATGCGCACAAATTCCTTTGTTATAGCGAGACCTATACCACTACCCTGGTTGGTGAGAGTGCTCGGCAAGTCGTTCTGAAAAAAGCGTTCAAAAATAAGTTCCTGCTTTTCCAGAGGTATTCCAATTCCGGTATCTTTTACAACAATCTCAACAATATTGTTATCGGACGAGTCTTTAACATTTACGATCACCGAAATCTCTCCATTACCCATGGTAAACTTAAACGCATTTGAAAGAAGATTAAACAATATCTTCTCGACTTTATCGTGATCGAAAGTAACTTCGAGTAATGAAGTATTTGAATCAAATGTGAGTTTGATATTTTTCTTCTCCGAGAGGTCAGCAAAGGAATATACAGCTTCACGCACAAACCGGATGAGATCACCTTCAGAAGGATGAAAGCGAATATCATGAACTTCCATTTTTCTAAAATCAAGAAGCTGGTTCACTAGATTCAGCAATCGCTTTGCATTTTTTTGAATAAGATCAATATGTTTTCGCTGCTCTGAATCAACCACTTGCACGCTAAGTTTTTCCAATGGGGAAAGAATAAGCGAAAGCGGAGTTTTAAATTCATGACTCACATTGGTGAAGAACTTTGTCTTCATCATATCCATCTCGCGCGATCGCATGGCTTCCTCTTGCTGTTGTTTAATAGCAAACTTCATTCGTTCACGTTGCTGTATAAGTTTGCGTGTTATATGTAGAAGTACTATCAGAACGAGCAGGTAAATGACAATAGCTTTGCGCGATTTCCAAAAAGGCGGAAGCACTTTGATTGGAAGCGAAACTCCTTTTTCATTCCAGACACCATCGTTATTTGCAGCAATGACGCGAAATATATAGTCACCCGCATCCAGGTTGGTAAAAGTAACTCTCCGGTTATTGGCATCGGTTAGCAGCCAATCCTGGTTAAATCCTTCCAGTTTGTATTTATACTTGTTTTTTGACGGTTGTATAAAATTGAGTGCTGCAAATTCTACGGAAAACACGTTATCATTTGCCGTCAATACGATAGACGGGTTGGTAACAATGGAAGACGGTAATGTAAAATGATGCTCATTGGCATTGCCCGGGTGAACGCTCCGGTTGAATAATTGAAAATCTGTGAGCACAAGACGTGGTATTGTTTTGTTGTGGCCAATATCACCAGGCCGAAAGAGGTTGAAACCATTGGCTCCCCCGAATACGAGTTCTCCATTGCGGGTTCTCAACGCGGCATCTTCATTGAATCGCTGACCCTGCAAGCCATCAACCTCTGAATAATTGGTAAATGTAAGCCTGACTTTCCCGCTCTCTGCTATAATGGTTGCACACGAGAGGCCATTGGGCGTACCAAGCCACAACCGCCCTTCTGCATCTTCTGCCATAGACATGATGGTATTATGCGGCAATCCGTCTTTCTCAGTAAAGTTTATAAAACTGTTGGTTTCCCTTTGCCACAAGCTAAGTGCACCTTGACATCCTATCCACAGCCTGCCCTTGGAATCTTCCAGAACACCTTGAATGATGTTACTTCGAAGCGATGCCGGATTATTTCTTTCCGACTCAAAATGCACTATACCGCCAGACTCCTTCATTAAAACATCAATACCTGTAGACGTTCCGAACCAGATGTTACCTTTTGAATCTTCTTTAATCGTTGATATATATGGTGAGTAAAGCGATCGCTGGTCACGATGGTAATAATGTGTGAATGTATTATTCTTCCGATTGAAGACGCTGACTCCTCCGTCAAGCGTACCGATCCACAACCTGTGTTCCGAATCTTCAAGAATCTCCCACACACTTTTTCCTGATAAACTCGTAGGATTACTGGCATCATGCTGATACCGGATAAATTTTTTTCCATCAAAGCAATTCAATCCGCCATAAAATGTTCCTATCCACAGCTTATCTTCGTAATCCAGGCATAAACTTACTATAACATCACTGCTCAGACTATGCGGGTCTTTAGGATTATGTTTATACGTTGTAAACTTTCCAGTGTGCCTGTCAAAGTATATCAGGCCACCACCATTCGTACCTAGCCATAGGTTACCTTTTCGATCTTCTACAAAACGGTTTATATCTTCAAAAGGTAAAGCATACGGTTTGGAATGTCGGCTATACACCGGAAACCGGATCATGTTCTCGTGGAAGAAGTTTAATCCTTTCTTATATGTACCCGCCCAGATTATACCATCTTCATCTTTAAACATAACCGTAACAGAATTTTCACTCAACGAAGCATCTGTTTCCGGGTCGTTGGAAATTTTCTTTACCGAAAAGTTATTTTTATTGAAAACATAAATTCCATCAAGGACGGAAGACATCCAAATGTTTCCCTGATTGTCTTGCACAAGGCCGGTGATCAAATCGGAAGCAAGCGCTATATCTTTAGAGTTTTTACCTATATGACGAATTTTGTGTGCATCTCTGTTGTAGTAAAGCACGCCCACGTCTGCGTTGGGCGCATAGCACCAAACATCTCCGTCTCTGTCAATCATTAACTCACACCACAAAAATTTATCTTTTTCAAGCAAATGTTTTTGCAAAAAAGATATACGCTTTTCAACCGTGAATTTGTTCTTTTTGAAAACTATATTTTCGACAACTCCATTGGAGTGCGCTATCCAGTAGCTTCCATCTGCGTGACGTACAATGGATGTAACGGTATTAGAAACAATGGAGCTGCTGTCATTGTCAGCGTGCTTCAAAAGCGTTGCACTTTTTTTTTCTTCATTGTAGCACACCAACCCGTTGTTTTTCAACAGGAACCAATAATTACCGACTCTGTCGTTAATAATATTGATAATATCATCAGGATTGGTTATTGAAAATTTTCTAAGGAATCGGGAATCATTCGAAAATGTTTCTGTTTCCGGAGTATAAAAACAAAGTCCCAGGGTTGTTGTCACAATCCCCAGCTTTCCGCCCGGAACTTCAAATATTCTTCCAATATCATCAGTCAAAAGGGAAGTCGAATCGGAGGGATCATTACGATACACCTTTACCGAATAACCATCGAAGCGATTAAGGCCCGACTCTGTTCCGATCCACAGAAAACCGGTCTTATCTCTGTATACTGCTTTTACATAATTGTGCGACAGCCCCTGGCGACTGTCTACATGGGCAAACCGATACTCCTGTGCAAAACATTTTACAAGTGATTGCGCCACAAGAATTATTATGGCGAATCCGACCACTCTGAAAAAACTATACGCTCTCACGACTCTACTAGTTAATCAACTCATATCAATATTCAAGCCTATGCAATGTTATTTATTTCTAAAAGCCGCAACGGTAGTCCTATTCCTTGCCTAACCAGTCTATTGTCTTAATAAAGATACAACTTATCCATCATTCTGCCGACAATCTAAAGACAAGCTTGTCATCATCATTTACCATTCACTCCGCTAATGTACCGGACAGGGTAAAAGTGGCCAGTCCTGTTTTCAGTGCGCCAGCTTTATCCTGATATCCCGTAAATGGTGCACCCAACTTGTAGTTTATGGGCTAATGAAGATTTATACTGAAACGGATAAGAAATAATGACTATATATCAGGTTTGGACAAATTCATTTTAGTCGGGCTATGATTACACTACCGGATGCAAAAAAAATGCGTAGGGATATTAGTACCTATCGCATTCATTTATTCTCATCTATATTTTACTCAAGACTAAAACCACTAATTAAAGACATAAACCACTCTGCGCATTTATCATCTACATATTCCAGGGTTAGAAAATGATTCTTTTAAAATTGTATCTACTGTAGGATCAATTAAAAAAAGCCGTAGTCAGTAAACATTCAGCCTGATATATACCACTCTTGTTCGCTATTTATAAGTAACATAAGCTTATCTTATTCAATACTCAAA
>NZ_DAIQRQ010000057.1:3794-29178 GCF_036786105.1 Ohtaekwangia sp. | reverse complement strand
CCACTCTTGTTCGCTATTTATAAGTAACATAAGCTTATCTTATTCAATACTCAAAGTCCACGTGTCTGAAGCTAACTGATTTCCGGAAAGCGATTTTACAGGCTCTTCTTTTTGCTCACGTTGATCTACTGTAGCCGGCAGTACTTCTATTGCAGGTGACCGGGCAGGCTCAGGTTGCACAACAGCTGGTTGGTATTGAACCGTTGTCTGCGCCGATGTTTCAGTGCCTGTGTCTGCGCCTTTCTCTTCTTCCTGCTCTGCTGAATCTTCGTTCGGGTAACCGGCATCTGCGGCACTGGCAGCAACTGCCTGATGTGTTACTTTATCTTTTGCTACTGGTCTATGTAACTTCTTTTTACCCAGTCGCAGAATCAATTGCACTTCGTCTGCACCGCTACCTAAAGCATTTTTTTTACCGGTCGCAAACTCGTGAGCATATCCTAATTTCAATTTGTCTTTAACATTGAATCCAACAAAGGCTGAAGCACCATAGCTTTGGCGGAATGATGCACCCACCCATGCCACATTATTGATTTGCAATGAACCAAGGCCTTCAACCTGAGCTGGCGTATTGTCATACGTACGGTATATCACCATGGGCTCAAAAACAACGCGCTCGCTAAAATATATACTATAGCTAGCCGATGATATGGTGGCGCGAACGCGACTAATCCCTATTTTATTGAGATCGTGGTCCGAGGCAACGTAGGAATTGAAAAGATGTGGTATTGCAAATGCGATCTTGAAATTATTGCGTTGATAATGCATACCAAATTGACCTTCGAATGAGGATGTTGCTCCGACCACCGGATCGTTGGCATAACCATCTCCACTATTGACCGAAACACTGGTTACACCGGCTGATAGCCCGAAAGCAAGTTTATGATTATCGCTAACATCACTACCGAGGTGTACCTGGTAACCAAAAGTTGCCAGGCCGGTGGTTGTGGTTAATGCGCCTGCTTTATCCCTGTATCCACTGAGTGCTATACTCATCCTGTAATTCAAGGGCAATTGGAGGCTCAAAGCACCAGTAGCAGGTGCTCCTTCAACACCTGCCCATTGACTTCTATAACTTAAATACAGCTCAGTATGTCCATTGGATGCTGCAAAAGAAGGATTATAAAAAGACGGATTAAGATAATAATGACTATAGATTACACTTTGTTGCGCCTGCAGCGAATTTGTTATTATCAGCCCCGTAACAAATAGTAAGCATCTGTATACTAGTTTCACTTGAGTCTTGCTATGGTTACGCTACCAGTTTGTTTTGTATTATCGGTATATCGGATGATATAAAAGTATGCACCATCGGGAAGTGGTTTTCCATTGGAAGACCCGTCCCATGGAGTAGCGTAGCCTAACGAAGAATATACTTTCTGACCTTGCCGGTTGTAGATTACAATTTCACATCCATCCAGCAGGTAAGCATTTTCAATGTTCCAGGCTTCCGTGCTCACATCACCACGATTGTCCGGAGAAAACAGTTTGGGTATTTTCAATACAACATCCGATGTACGTTCAAAAATAGCCTGCACTGCCATATCGTTATTCAGCGTTACCGTTTGTGAGGCAACAGTACCCGATACATCACCGCTCCAACCGCTGAAAGTATATCCGGCCGCTGCCTGGGCTGTGATCGTTACTTCTGTGCCTGCCGAATAGGTACCAGCACCCGTTACAAACCCGCCATCAGTCGGCACAGCCGTAACACTAAGTGTATAGGTAGTTATACCGCTCTCTGCCTGGAAGTTTGCCGTAACGGATTTATTGCCAGTCATGGTTACCGTAATAGAAGTCGCGGTTCCCGATGCATCACCACTCCAGCCCGTAAAGGTATATCCCGCGGCCGGGGTGGCCGTAAGGTTTACAATGGTACCCGCATCGTAGGTTCCCGCACCATTTATATTCCCTCCTGCCGAAGGCACAGCTGTAGTAGTAAGGGTATATTTAATAGCCTGAAAATTGGCCGTAACGGATTTGTCGCTATTCATGGTTACTGAAATGGTAGTAGCCGTTCCGGTAGCATCGCCGCCCCAACCGGTAAAGGTATATCCTGCTGCCGGTGTGGCTGTAAGTGTTGCAGTAGAACCGGATGTATAGCTTCCACCGCCACTTATTGTACCACCCGCAGCGGGTGAAGACGTAGTAGTAAGGGTATATTTACCGGGCTGTATCAACTGGAAAGTAGCCGTAACGGATTTATCGCCATTCATCGTTACAGTGGTTGTAGCGGATGTTCCCGATGCATCACCACTCCAACCGGTAAAGGCATATCCTGTTGCAGGTGTGGCCGTGAGTGTAGCAGTAGTTCCCGCGGTATAGAATCCTCCTCCGCTTACTGTACCGCCTGCGGCTGGTGTTGCGGTAGTGGCAAGCGTATATTTAATTGCCTGGAAATTGGCGGTAACTGATTTGTTACTGTTCATGGTTACCGTAACAGAAGTCGCAGTTCCCGATGCATCACCACTCCAGCCGGTAAAAGTATAGCCTGCGGCCGGTGTCGCGGTAATTGTTGCTGTGGCTCCTGCGGTATAGGATCCTCCTCCGCTTACTGTACCGCCGGCAGCCGGTGTTGCGGTAGTGGCAAGTGTATATTTGATTGCCTGGAAATTGGCCGTAACGGATTTGTTACTGTTCATGGTTATCGTAACGGAAGTCGCGGTTCCCGATGCATCGCCACTCCAGCCGGTAAAGGTATAGCCTGCGGCCGGTGTCGCGGTAATTGTTGCTGTGGCTCCTGCGGTATAGGATCCTCCTCCGCTTACTGTACCGCCGGCAGCCGGTGTTGCGGTAGTGGCAAGTGTATATTTGATTGCCTGGAAATTGGCCGTAACGGATTTGTTACTGTTCATGGTTATCGTAACGGAAGTCGCGGTTCCCGATGCATCACCACTCCAACCGGTAAAGGTATAGCCTGCGGCCGGTGTCGCGGTAATTGTTGCTGTGGCTCCGGCGGTATAAGACCCACCTCCGCTTACTGTACCGCCTGCGGCCGGTGTTGCCGTAGTGGTAAGCGTATATTTGATTGCCTGGAAATTGGCGGTAACAGATTTGTTACTGGTCATGGTTACCGTAACGGAAGTCGCGGTTCCTGATGCATCGCCACTCCAGCCGGTAAAGGTATAGCCTGCGGCCGGCGTGGCCGTAACGGTTACGACAGTTCCTGAAACATAGGTTCCTGCTCCGCTTACCGTACCGCCAGCAGATGGGGATGCTGTTGTAGTAAGGGTATATTTAGGTGCCTCTCCTGCTAAGAGACCTCTTCCTACTGTACACATGTATACCCGACCGTATACATTCAGGTCTCCCATTATAAATTTTCCATTTCCAACTCCACCCCACTCATGGGCATCGTCATTTATTCTTACCCAGTTAGCGCCCTGATCAATGGAACGGAACATCCCTCTCACTCCTCCTACCGTTCCCCAGATATATACTGCCGGGTAAGTCTTGCCGGGAGCTGCCTTTCCAAATCCTACCGCTGCACAATCGCTGACCTTTGAAACTGTTGTCCACGAAGTTCCACTATTAGTAGTATATTTCAATCCGCTTCCGTATAAAGCGACCCATACGTGCCCTTCATTGCCGGGAACTGACCTTGCCCGGGGGGATCCATATTGACCAGGGTTAGATGCTGAAGCCGTAAAACTTACACCTTTATTCGTACTGACAAACAGTTGTCCTGTACCAGGGCTATAGATATAAAATTTGTTACCATTGACGTAGTCTGCTTGCGGAGCAGCGTCTTGAGCATTCGTAACGCCCGTGCTTGCCCATGTTGTTCCGTTGTCTGTTGAGTAATATGTTGTACTCGAACCACCCGGACAATGAAGTATTGTATTTCCGTCTCCCGACAATGCTACTTTACCATAACCACCAACAGTGGAATCCGTTGCAATCCAGGTTTGCCCCTGATCATTGGAGTAATATAATTTATTGGTAGCTCTTACAACTTTATTGGTATTGTTTACAGCATACGCTATACCGTTATTGGTAACTACCGTGGGATGATGATTTTTGGCCGGGTAAGCATAAATATCAGAATATACTGCTCCGTATTGATCTCCTACCGCTGATATAAAATTGCCACCCGGAATGCTTATGGCATCAAGCACTACAGTCTCTTCCATTCCCTTTACATCAGGTTTCCAGGTAGTGGGAGCCGCATCAATATTGTCGCAGGTAAACAAACCATTTCCCGATGTAATTCTGACTTTCGAAGGAATTAATGGATCAAACTCGATCGAGGCGCCCCAATGTATACCCGAATTATAAGCCATCCAACCTAAACCATTGGTATTAAATTTACTGTCATGGGTTAGTTTGTTTGTCCAGGTATTTCCTCCATCGGTGGTCATGTAAATGAAATCTCCCCAGGAAGTTCCGAATTCGTCATTGAAGTATGCATTTGATGAGGAAACAACAATCCTGTTGGAATTTTTTGGATCTACGGTTATTCCGGCGTATGCCACTTTGGTGGGCGGTGTTATATCTGTTACGGTTGATGTGCTGGTATTAAATTTCAACACTTTACCGTCATTCATAGGTTCATTCGTTATCCCATCCGGCCCGGAACCATTTCCATACGCTAAGTATAGTATATTTCCGGAGATAACTGCTCTATTAGGCATAAAGTTTGTCGGCAGCGTTGCAGACAGCTCTGAGAACGTCTTACCGCCATCCGTACTTCTATAAACGTTTGTGCTCCACAGACGAGAGATGCCTATATATATATTTTGAGAGATACCACCCGAGGCGCTGTTCGGATCGAATATAACAAAGGAAATCCCATTGTTATTGGAAGTGGTTGTCACTCCGTTCCAGGCCAGCGTCCACGTTACACCAGCATCTGTACTCTTCCATAATCCGTTTTTCCTGGTTCCACAAAACAATATGTTACCATTGTTTGGATCGACAGCAAGTTTTTCTCCAGTTCCTCTTCCTTGCCCATTGCCATGCGCTTTAAAATTAGCCGTTACATCAATAATTGTAAACGTTTTGCCTTTATCAGAAGACTTTAATATGGCTGTTTTTCCATAGTTGAAATATTCGGTACCCGCTAAAATATATACCTTGTTGGGATCTTGCGGATCCAAAGCAAGCGCTTCTACACCTTGGTAGGTAACTTCATCTTCCGAACACCAGTCAAGCAACGGAATCCATTTGGAATTCGCGGCATCCCATCGGTAAGCCCCGCCAACATCGGTGCGGCAGTAAACATCCCCGGATGTTTTATGACCGATGATACCGCTTACAAAACCGCCACCTCCCAACGCCACATTGCCCCAGGTATAGGGTTCTGTTTGCGATCGTCCTTCCATGGAAGGAATTAAAAAAATCAACGTTACCAATATGCTTTTAAAGATGGCGGCGAAAATTACACGCATAAATATTTTCATATTCATATTTCTAATCAGCAGTAAAAATTAATTAATTCAGAACAGGCCATTAATAGACAGTAAAGGGTAAGTAGTGTTTCTATCGCTTATGTGTTTTTATTGTTAGAACAGCTTGAGACAATCCCGGTGACGTAACGGTGAGTTTCACGTCACCAGCATCCTGTTTACTTCGTATTACAACCAACGCACGTCCGTGCCACGCTTTGCGTGTGCCGCCTATATATAGATCGCAGTCCTTCAGATCAGCATTATCGACTCCTGCAATTACACCGCCCCCCTCAATTTCGAAGCGCAAGCGGTCTATCGCATTCGGTTGAAGTACACCATCTTTATCCGTAATTTCTACTGTTACATAAACAAGATCTTGCCCATCGGCTGCTATTTCTTTTCTGTCGGCAGTTAATTTTATTTTAGAAGCATCGCCAGAAGTTTGGAGTGTAGTGAATTCAACTTCTTTATTATTCTCTACAGCAACCGCTTTGAGTGTGCCCGATGAATACGGCACAGTAAATGTTGCTTTATACTCCTGGTCACGCGTAGTTGATTTTTCACCAAGAAGCTTGTTGTTCAGGTAAAGTCTTACACTGGGGTATTTCGAATATACTTCTACATGAAGGGTCTTCCCCTCAAATCCCGGCCATGTCCAGCTTTCCCATGTAGGCCAAACCGACCACCATGTTTCTTTAATTTCGATAGGCTCCGGTTCAGGCTCGCGAACAGCCATATAAAGCTTCTCTGCATTATTATATAGCATGCTTCGGTAATGCGATATAGGTTTTCTCCAGCCAATCAAATCTATATCCCCGCAGTATGCTCCGTGCCAGGGAAAAAAGTCGCGCTCCCAATGTTCTCCAGGGGCATCACCCGAGTAATACCAACGGCCAATACCTGATTCACCAAGATAATCCATCGCGGTCCATACAAAATCTCCAATGATATAATTGTTCTTTTGCGTGAGATTCCAATTATTAAAAGCATCGCGCGGGTACGACTCCGTCTGAACTATAATACGGGACGGTATTCTTTCATGATCAGCAGGCGCACTAAACAAGTGATAGTTATAGCCCGCTATATCATGCAGCGCCATAAGCGAATCAAACGCTTCCCATTTCTTATCATTACCCACTATAGCAGAAGTTATGGGGCGTGAAGTATCCATTTTCTTAATCTCGTCGGCAAGCATCTTCGCTGTTTTTACTGACGCGGGAGTTCCTCTTTCAGGTATTTCATTACCAATGCTCCACATCACGATCGAGGGGTGGTTACGATCACGCATCACCATTGCCGCCAGGTCACGTTTCCACCATTGGTCAAAATACTGGGCGTAGTCAAATTTGTTCTTTCCCACTTTCCAACAGTCAAATGATTCATCCATTACCAGCAAACCTAATCTGTCGCAGGCATTCAGAAACGCTTCCGAAGGCAGATTATGCGATGTTCGCACGGCATTGAAGCCGGCAGCTTTCAGTAATTCAACTTTGCGCTCTTCAGCTCTATTAAATGCGGCAGCACCCAGACAACCATTATCATGATGCACACAGCCACCGTTTATTTTTAACGTCCGGCCATTGAGCTGAAAACCATTTTCTGCCGTATACTTTAGGGAACGTATACCAAAACCGGTTTTCGTATTATCCACTACCTTCTCATCCTGTAATATTTGTGTCTGGGCCTGGTATACATGAGGTGTCTCAGGAGACCAAAGTAAAGGTTTTGATATGATTATAGTTTGAGCAACTTCCTTTATACTGTTGGCAGGAATTTCTACTTTAATTTGATTGCTTCCCGCGTTTTTAAAATTCTCATTTGAGACCAGGGTTTTAAGAACAATCTTTTGTGACGAAGATGTTTCGTTTTTTACTTGAGTTTTTACCTGTACCGTTGCCTTTGCTAAAGTAACATTGGGTGTTGTAATGGCTACACCCCATTGTGCCACATGCACAGGGTCGGTAACCAGCATCCAAACGTGGCGATATATACCTGAACCGCTATACCACCGGCTGTTTACCTGCTGCGAATTATCCACACGCACTGCTATAACATTTTCCTTATCGAACTGTAAATAAGGTGTCAGATCATAACTGAACGGTGAATAGCCATACGGATAAATCCCCAGGGAATTTCCATTTATAAAAACTTCGGAGTTCATGTAGATACCTTCAAAGTAAATGGAGATTTTTTTCGCTTTCCATGCTTCGGGAGCTTTGAAAGATTTACGATACCAACCTTTGCCTGCCGGAAAATATCCCCCGGAACCTCCTGTTGGATTTTTAGGCGATACTCTTCCTTCAATACTCCAGTCATGCGGTAAATCAAGATTACGCCAATTACTATCATTAAAATTTACTTCTTTGGCTGTCGCTGTATCGCCGGGAAAGAACTTCCAATTGTTATTGAATAACTGTTTTCGATCAGATATATTTTCGTTCTGTGTATATCCTGAGATACTGGCCATTAAAATAAAAACCACGGTGATTAGTAAGCCCCTATAAGGATAGTCGTTGTAGCTCGAATTTATCAACCTCATATATTCCCTTGATCTTATGTTTAGGTATTTCATACTGTTCATTCTCATGAAGTTTGTGACCGGATATATCTCCTCTATTTAGTCTCTATTATAGCCACATCCCAGGCTTTTAGTGTAAGAACTATATTTTTCTGAACAGGCTGATTGGTTATCAGATTTATGCCATCACTATACGTATAAGAGAATGACTGCTCGGCAGGAGAAAAATTATAGTAGAAGTGAAGGTTCCTTCCGCTGTTGCTTATGCCATGCTTCACTTTTATAGTTTCTGGCAATTGCTGGTCGGTACTGAGAAGGTTCCGTTCATCCAAAACAGAGGTCAGGATACTTTTCATGATACTTTCAGACGGTATCGAGCCAAAGTAGGTCATCGCGCCTTTACCACTGTTATTTCTTACGATTGCCGGATACTTTCCAAAAAAAGGATGATCATAAAATGCCAGCGGCTTGGCGGTTATAGTCTGTAAAAACTCAACCCACTGCTCGGTATAGTTTTCATTTTTGGCTTTGAACGGATCGCCTTTTAAAGGAACCGGATTGCGCAGTGTGGAGAATTCCTGGTAAGTAAATCCGGCAACATCCGTAAGGCCTGCGGGCATGGTATCGTGTCGCACTGCCGAATACTCATTGCAGAAACCACTCTTCATGGTTACTACGAGGTGCCCGCCATTTTTAACATACGCATTCAGTTTACTCAACATAGCATCGCTCGCTATATATAGCGAAGGCACGATCAACACCTGATATTGGTTTAGATTTTCTGTATTCTCAAACACAAAATCCACTTCTACATGCAGGTCGTACAGTATCTTGTAGAATCTCGTTAATATTTTTTGGTAAGCACCGTCTGCATCCCACGGCCCCGTTTCAGGGCCTTTAAAATTGTTGTCGAAGCGTTGGAGATTGAGTGCAACATCAGAATCTTCGCTGAACAAAATCGCTACTTTATTATTCTTTTTGAGGTTTACCAGTTTCTTACCGAGCTTTTCGCGTTCATGGCCTATCGCGGCAACCTCTTTATATATTCTTCCTGGTTTGAGGTCGTGTGGAAGAACGCCTCTCCAATATTGCTCTATACCATTATGCAGCGAGTGCCAATGCCAATACGAAACCAGATTAGCACCGGAACCTATATGCGCATAATAATTTAGTCGAAGCTGTCCATCGTAAGGAGGAAACTGTTCCCTTGAGTTCCAGCCGATCGATGCCGCGTTGGTTTCAGGAACAAGGTAGTTCTTCATTTTCAGCGATCGGGTAAAGTCACCTTGCATGGCAATACGCAGTCCGTCCGATTTATCCTGATCGTAATGGTATATATTAACCCCAGCATAATCGAGTACTGCAGAAATTGCTTTCTGGTCCAGATCACTGCGAAGCGCACCCGCAAAGTCGTGCACTATAAACTGGGAAGCACCTTTATATTTTTTGACGATAGATGCTTGCCATGCCAGGAAATCGGTTACTGTAAATCGCTGATACCGGGCCCACTCCAGCCGGTATCCCGGGTGATTAAATCCACTGGGTGGATGTAATTCCCCCCAATCATTAATAGCTTGCCCCCAATAGTTAAGACCCCAGACTTTATTTATTTCCCCTACTGTCTGGAATTTCTTTTTCAAATATTCTATATACTGTACGTGATTCTCTTTTCCATCGGGCCATTTGGAATGCGTTTCGTTGTCGATCTGATAACCAATAACTGCCGGGTTTGCCTTGTAATGTTCAACAATTTGCCGGATAACTCTTTCGCTATAGTATAGATATACCGGATGGGTAAGATCTACATTTTGCCGGATACCATATTTCAATCGCTGTCCGTTTTCCTGCATAGCCGCTATCTCCGGATATTTGCGGTATAACCATGCGGGAATTGAATAGGTGGGCGTACCCATAATCACTTTTATACCCGCTTTATGCATGGCATTTACCACTCTGTCCATCCACTCAAATTCAAACTCTCCATCCCGGGGCTCCCACAACTGCCAAGTAGACTCGCCCAAACGAACATAGTTTATGCCTGCTTCTTTCATTAGCCGTACATCTTCTTCCAGCCGCTCATAAGGCATGTATTCGTGATAGTAGGCTACACCAAACAGTATGTCATCAAATGAATAGGATTGGGCATGGACTGCCGAACTGCCGAAGTTACCTCCAGTCGCAATCAGTACCCCGATTATAAGTAGTTTAAATCTCTTCTTAATCGTTTCGAATACATTCGGTAAAGTTATTATCATAATCAACGCACTTTGAATCTGCTTACGGTAAGCACATGACTTTATCCCGCTTCTCCTAGGAAAGTAAAATGTTCTCACACTCATTCTGGGGACTAAAACATCCCAGACTAGGCCTCTAAAAGTCTATTTGTGCTACATTTAAATACATGCCGATAAAGAACAGGCATAAAAAGTATCCATAGGCTTAAAAAAAGAAGATTTTCAGAAAGAGGCAATAATATTCTCTTGCACTAATCTAATAATCTCAAAATAGGGCAAATACCGTCTCACAAGAAT
This sequence comes from Ohtaekwangia sp., assembly GCF_036786105.1. Lineage (NCBI taxonomy): Bacteria > Pseudomonadati > Bacteroidota > Cytophagia > Cytophagales > Fulvivirgaceae > Ohtaekwangia > Ohtaekwangia sp. Next base: position 18,739 of record NZ_DAIQRQ010000057.1, on the reverse strand, counting down.
CCGGATCACATGTCCACCTTTTTGTAATTAATTCTTCCTTTTCTATCTTCCCGCAACTAGATACCTTGGAAAAGCAACATCCGTTACGATGGACGAACTGGTGTTTCTATAAAAAGGTTTTCAACAGGCTAACGGGCACCAAATAACTTTTGCAGAGTAATGTTCCGGATAATCCCCGTTTCCAGGGGATTGTGCCATCCTTTATTTTCCATAAGGCGGTCTCAAAAGTCTACATATACAGCTTCCTAAATCTTCAGTGCTTCGCAACTTATTGAAGTACACCTTTTTGTCTTCGAATTAACGCTTCTTTTCGTTCAAATGCTCCTGATCTTTGTATTTAAAAATTGAAACAGTCTATACGATAATCATAGAAGTAACACGAAACTATAGATAGGCATGAAAAAGATTAATCTAAAGAAGGGTTTAATAAAGGTATTGCTGATCTCACTGATTACATTGCTTTTAGTTAATTCTATACTCACGTTTCTGAACGGCAACATCATTGTTGAAAACAATGTACTGAGAGAACGGACAGAACTGGTTAAAAAAAGCACTTCAGAGATTATTACGGACATTCTTCACGGAGCAGACCTGGGGGTACGCGGTTATGCTCTTACGAAAAATGAAAAGCTTATTGAACCGTTAACCATTGTTATGCACTATAAAGATTCCGTATTTAACAAACTAAAGCGGCAACTGGAAGCAGAACAATATGACACTTCGGATTTGGAAGAGCTGCGGTCTTCTGTTAATGAGTATCTGGCGCTTTCAAATGACATGATAACCATGGTGCGCCAGGATAGCGTTGATAAAGTTATTAAAATTTTAAATGAAGACCGCGGATATGCTCTATGGCAAAAATATAAAGCTTTCTATGAGCCATTGCTCACGCACGAAGATACTCTTAACAACGAAGCGCAGGAGCGGTATTTAACAGCAGTTACCAACACCCGAATTATTGTGATTGTTTTAATGCTCATTGGTATTCCTACTTTGATATATATTATGGTACGACTCTCCAAAGATGAAAAACAACTTTCCAGGCTTCTCCTGAAATTAGATGATCAAAACCGGCAATATATATTCGATAGCGGCACGCCATTAGATGTAAATGATATTGATCATGTTGTTGAAAATTCAATTCAGAATTTCCAGAAAGCGAATGGCTTTATCACTAATATATCAGCCGGAAACTATTCGGTAGAATGGGAAATGCTTAATGACGTGAATCATTCACTGAACGAACGCAACCTGGCAGGAAACCTTATTCGTATGAGAGATCATTTGAATCAATCCAAGATCGACAACGAAAGACGTGAGTGGTCTGCATCCGGACTGGCAGAGCTCCTCGCACTCATGCAAAATCAAAGAAACATCAAAGAACTTGGTAACATTGTTGTAAAATATATGGTGCAATATACAAAATCAAATCAGGCATGTTTGTTTATTGAACCTGTTGAAAATGACAACACCGGTAAATTGGAATTGGTGTCGTGCTACGCCTGGGATAAGACCCGGTATATCAATATGACCATTGGTAAACATGAAGGGCTGGTAGGCCAATGCTGGTTTGAAGAAGAGCCTATACTACTGGCAGAAGTGCCACAGGACTACATCCAGATTGCATCCGGTCTTGGCAACGCACTTCCGCGCTGCCTGTATCTTGCTCCGATAAAAAGCAATGATGTTATTTACGGAGTCCTCGAGCTGGCCTCCTTCAATCGCTTTGAACAATTCGAAATTGACTTCATCAACAAAGCTTGTGAAAATATAGCGGCTTGTCTTTTTGCAGTTAGAATAACGCAGAAAACTGACCTTTTACTGTCGCAGTATACGGATCAGATCGAGTCTCTCAAATCTGAAATTATAGCACTCAAAGAGCGCTCTGAAGTCTTGTAAGTAAATTGTAAAATTGTGCAATCGGCGTTGATGGAAACATGTCAAGCACGGAATCATACCCGGTAACTTCCATGCGATTGTAATTTAGATATGTGTTACACACCTAAACACGTCACAACTTTCAACTCCCGTTAGAAAGCAATTGTTCAACCTTCTTTTTTATCATTAAGCAAACGTTTTCGGATTTACCTCCGAAAACGTTTGTTATAGACTTTCAGCACACAATAATTGGATTTTTAACAACCCTCTGAAATCGCAATAAGCGATAGCTTTCTGCTGTTAAAAACTCCATAACAATATGCGACATCTTATATACATCTTGTGGATTGCAATGTTTTCACACTGCAGCGATTCTGGCAGTGAAAATCAAAATGCGCTTACTGCTTCGAAAGGAAGCAGCACAAGTTCCAACACAGACGCTCTGGCAAGACGCCCAACTTACCCAAGTTACAATACTTCACCTCTCCCTCCTGATCCTAACGGAATGCCTAGTAATGCAACGCAGCTCGCGGCAAAAATTAATCTTGGATGGAACCTCGGAAATTCACTGGAAGCTATAGGAGGTGAAACCAATTGGGGAAATCCGAAAACCACTCAGGCACTTATCGATCGTGTAAAAGCCAGTGGGTTTAATGCTGTGCGAATTCCGTGTTCGTGGGATCAGTATGCCAATCAAACCACAGCACAGCTTCCGGCAGCATGGCTTGATCGCGTGAAAGAAGTGGTGCAGTATTGCGTTAACGATGGTCTTTACGTTATTCTCAACATTCATTGGGACGGTGGCTGGCTTGATAATAATATCAACACGCAGGCCCAGGCATCCGTAAATGCAAAACAAAAAGCATTCTGGGAGCAGATCGCGACAAAGATGCGTGATTTCGATGAGCACGTTCTTTTTGCCAGCGCCAACGAACCTCCGGTAAATGACGCAACTCAAATGAGTATACTGCTTTCATATCATCAAACCTTTATTAATGCTGTTCGCTCAACGGGTGGTCACAATACATATCGCGTGCTGGTTGTTCAAGGCCCTTCCACAGATATAGGCAAGACATCAACGCTTATGAATACGCTGCCGTCCGATCCTACTGCCAATCGCATGATGGTTGAAGTACACTACTATAACCCATGGCAATTTTGTGGACTAACAGCAGACGCTAACTGGGGAAACATGTTTTATTACTGGGGCAATGGTTATCACTCTACTACCGACCCTTCGCGTAATGCTACATGGGGAGAAGAAGATAACGTAATTACAGATTTCCAAAAAATGAAAGCAAAGTTTGTAAACAACGGCATTCCTGTAGTACTGGGTGAATATGGCGCTATACGAAGACTGTCGCTTAGCGGCGATGCACTAACACTGCACCTCGCCTCGCGAGCATATTGGGATAAATATATTACGCAACAGGCAAAAGCAAATGGTTTGTTGCCATTCTATTGGGATGAAGGCTCGCTGGGAGATAATGGATTCGGAATTATAAACAGACAAAACAATACTGTAGGCGATCAGCAGGCATTAAACGCTATTATTTCAGGTGGGCAATAAACTGATTTTTATACTGCAGGGTTGCATCTCACAACGACTCTGCAGTATTATTTTTATTTTTTTGTAAATGAAGTTCATGTTTCTATATAGTTTCACTCTTCGTTAATCACTTTCTGACAGTACCTTTATCAGTGTAACAATCGTGTTCTTTTCACACATTCATCAATATTAAATCATTCTTACATTTATTTTTTTTACGAGAATCATGCCACTAAAAAAACATTTTGAACAATCTGTCAAATGCTGCTGTGCTATAGTCATTGTACTTATATCATTTAATGCATTCCCTCAAAAATTTACACTCATGTCGCCCGGCAAAAAAATTAAAGTTGATTTATTCAACCGGCAAAACGCAGAAGCAGGGCAATGGTATTTGAGAATAAGCTATCTGAACAACGGAAAAGTTTGTGAAGCCATTCCTGCCATCGATCTGGGACTATCCCGAAGTGACGAAGATTTTTCAAAAGAGTTAAAATTTCTAAAAGCTGGTACTATCAAGTTAATTCAGGAACAATATACTTCACCGCACGGAAAACGCTCCGCCCGAAGCAACATGGCAAACGAAGTCGTTGCTTCCTTTGAAAATCCAAGCAGGGCGAAACTGAACGTTATTGTGCGAGTATATAACGATGGTGTAACATTTCGATACGAGTTCCCTGAAAAGGAAGGCAGATTTATAGTAAAGGATGAATTTACTTCTTATGCTGTTCCGACTGCATCTAAGCGGTGGCTGGAAAAGTGGAATACCGCCAATGAAAGATTTTACAATGTAACCAAGGGCAACAATGTTGAAAAACAGGATTGGTGTTACCCGGCACTCTTTCAGTCGCCCGATAGTACATGCTGGTTCCTTCTTCACGAAGCCGATGTAAATCGCACCTATTGCGGTTCGAAGCTAAGCAACGCCAGGAACGTATCAGAATATAAACTAACATTTCCAGATGCCGGTGATGGCCGGGGAAAAGGTGAAACAACGCCCACCATTACATTACCCTGGAAATCGCCGTGGAGAGTAATTATTTTAGGAAGCCTGGCAGATATAGTATCATCAACGTTGGTGGATGATGTTTCGGCACCATCTGTACTCAAAGATACAGACTGGATAAAGCCGGGGCTTGTATCATGGAATTACTGGTCTGATAACCATGGCACCAAAGACTTTCAAGTGGTTTGTAAGTTCGCTGATTTAGCTGCACGCATGGGCTGGCCCTATACATTGCTCGATTGGGAATGGGATGCCATGGGAAATGGAGGTAAACTGGAAGATGCTGCAAAGTATATTCAGTCAAAGGGAATAAAACCGTTGCTGTGGTATAACTCGGGTGGAGATCACACCTGGGTTGGGGCCACACCAAAGGACAGAATGCTTACACATGAAAGCAGAATGGAAGAGTTTGCCAAGCTTCAGAAGATGGGATTTGCAGGTGTGAAAGTTGATTTCTTCGAGAGCGAAAAACAAAGTATGATCGCGTACTATCTGGACATTCTGGAAGATGCTGCAAAGTTTAAGATGCTGGTATATTTTCATGGCTGTCTTGTGCCACGCGGATGGGCACGCACCTACCCTCACCTCATAACGTATGAAGGTGTAATGGGTGCCGAGTGGTATAATAATGTTCCGTTTTTTACAATGGAAGCGCCCGGGCATAATACAACACTTCCATTTACACGCAACGTTGTTGGCGCTATGGATTATACACCTGTAACGTTCACCAATTCACAACACCCTCACATTACTTCTTACGGACATGAATTAGCGCTGAGTATAGTATTTGAATCTGGGTTGCAACACATGGCCGACAGACCGGAAGGATATGATCAATTACCAGATGGCCCCAAAACTTTCCTCAAGAATGTACCCAATGCGTGGGACGACACAAAACTGTTGGATGGATATCCCGGAAAAGATATAATCATTGCACGCAGCAAAGGCGACAACTGGTACATCGGCGGAATTAATGGTGAGGACAATGAAAAGGGAAAAACACTCAAGTTTGATTTTCTACCCAATGACGTAAAATATAAAATAACATTAATAACCGATGGTGAACACGATAAAGATTTTGTCACGCAATATCTGGTAGTAGACAAAACCAGTTCTGTAGATGTAAAACTGCTCCGGCGTGGTGGATTTGTAGCATCATTGATTCCACTTAAATAAAGTTTTTCATTATCACCAGGTACATTCAGATGCCCTGAACAAACAAACTTGTTCAGGGCACTTCCATAATGTTGTAAAAAAGATTCATTGACATTATTTTGGCAATGAAACGAGAATTAAAGCATGGTTGAGTAATCCGAAAAATGTAATTTTTATTGAATAAAGCGACAGAGGATTCATGGTAAGGGTTTGCCTTTTTTTCAGGACCCAATCGTCCAAAAATAAGGTATTGAGAGTCCCCATTTGATGTTTTTACATTCTCAAAGCTCATCCGGCATTTACAAACATCACAGATGCATGTATGTTTGAGGATAAGTTTTCTCAATCAGTAATAAACAAATCCAATTTTATATGCGAATATGTAGAACCTTCATCACTGCGGTTGTAATAACCTGCTGTCTGATGAGCTGCACAAAAAAAGACAACGCGACACTTCTCAGTCCGGACAACTCACTTCGGGTTAGTATTTCTGTCAGCGATAGCGGAGCTCTGTATTACACAACCTATCGCAATGACCAGGCCGTTATGAAGCCCTCCAAACTCGGGCTTATCCGTGAGGATGGCGATTTCTCGACCGGACTTAGTCTTCTTGGCACATCCGAGACAGAGCTGGTTAAAGACGCATACGATATGTTGCACGGCAAGAAACAACACTTCACGTATGAAGCAAATAAAAAGGTCTATCACTTCGAAAACAATAAACATCAGAAGCTCGATGTTATCTTTCAGGTATCGAATGATGGTGTAGCATTCCGCTATTTATTCCCCGAGAGTTCTAACGAAATCAAAAAAGTAAATAAAGAGATAACTTCTTTCTATTTCTCTGATAGTACAAGAGCCTGGATACAACCGAGAGCAAAGGCAAAATCGGGTTGGAACGCTGCTAATCCTTCGTATGAAGAACATTACCTGAAAGATACAGCGGCCTATACACTGGGTATATCAGAAACGGGTTGGATATTTCCTGCTCTGTTTCGGGAAGGAGAAAACTGGATGCTGCTTTCTGAAACGGCACCAGACCGTGACTATTGCGCTTCCAGACTTTTGCGGGGCGAGCACGCTGGCGAATTTGTAATTGGTTTTCCTGAAGAATCTGAAAGTTTCCCGGGTGGACCTGTATATCCTCAGGCAAAACTACCATGGCAAACCCCATGGAGAATTATAGTCATCGGTTCGTTAAAAACCGTTGTTGAATCAACCTTGGGAACGGATCTTGCGAAGCCTGCAACGGACACCAATACTGCCTATATAAAACCCGGTCGCGCTTCGTGGAGCTGGGTATCGCTGAAAGATGACTCGACTATATATAGTGTTCAAAAGAAATTCATCGATTATGCCGCAAAAATGGGATGGGAATATTGTCTTATTGACGCGAACTGGGATACCACCATCGGCTATGATAAAGTTAAAGAATTAGCTGACTATGCTTCTCTAAAAAAAGTAGGCATTATACTTTGGTATAACTCTGCAGGAAGTTGGAATACCGTGCCCTATCATCCGCGCAATTTGCTCCTCACCAAAGAAAGCCGTGAGAAAGAATTCTCCAGAATTACGGCCATGGGCATCAAAGGTATAAAGGTCGATTTCTTTGGCGGTGACGGCCAATCGATGATAGCATACTACCAGGACTTGATTGAGGATGCAGCACGCTATAAACTGCTGGTAAACTGCCATGGATCCACACTGCCACGAGGCCTGCAGCGCACCTATCCGAACCTGATAAGCATGGAAGCCGTGAAGGGAATGGAGTATGTTACTTTTGATCAGCCAGACGGTGACCAGCAACCCAGTCACTGTGCAATGCTGCCTTTTACAAGAAACGTATTTGATCCAATGGATTTCACACCTGTTTATTTGTCTGAGCTTGCTTATGTAAAACGAAGAACAACAAACGCCTTTGAACTTGCGCTTGCAGTATTATTTCATTCGGGTGTGCAGCATTATGCTGAGAAGCCGGAAGGAATGTTTGCAACACCGGAGTATGTGCAACAGATTATGCGCGACATTCCGGTTTCATGGGAAGAGACTAAATTTATTGACGGATATCCTGGCAAATACGTTGTCCTCGCACGAAAAGCTAAAGGTGTATGGTATATAGCAGGCATTAATGGAGAGCCTTCGCCCCGAAAACTTTCCCTGGCTTTGCCGTTCCTCAAATCTAAAACCGGAGCAATAATAACCGAAGGGGACAACAACCGTTCCTTTAGCGAGAAAGAATTTACGATCTCTGAATCTGGAGCTTTTGATATTACCGTTAGCGGCAATGGTGGATTTGTTATGGTAGTTAAATAGAATTTTGCGTAGAGTCCATTGCGTTGGATTTAGGCCGTCAGTCACTGACGGCCTTTTTTAGTTATCGCATTCAATCATCTATAGAATACTTGTGTTCCAGGTTTACTATAGTACTCACCGCGTAGTTGATCTATAGCAGACACGCAACTGCTGTACAACGTGTTACAAACCCAATAGCACTTGCATACAATCTTATTATCAGCATATATGATTAATGGTTCACAACTTCCCTGAGCCAGTCTAGTGCGGTATTTTCATTGGCGAAAAAACTCTTCTTTATTTTTTGATCATTTTGGTCGAGCGTCTCTGATATAACCTGTACATGTATTTCTGCAACCTCATCTACAGCAGACACGATGGCCATATACCGCACACCTGATTTGAACGCTTGAGGTTGCCATTCTTTTGCGATCCACTCCAAATCCTGCTCCAGCAACGGCTCCGCTTTGCGCATATCAAAGAGAAGTCCTATTCGGCCATGCACCTGCTTCTTTTCATTTATATACATAAGAAGCCGGCCAAAACTTTCGTGTACTTCATGAGTCAATTTAAAACCAACGGTTACCTGGCGAAGACAAGGAATTTCAGGTATATACTCAATAAACCCGTAGGATTGCTGATCAAGAATAACTCTTCTGCCGTTGGATAAATTCATAAACTCAAATTTGTTACAGCAAAGCTATAGAAGAAGTGAATTGATCAATTCAGAACAAATACCGAGGGCAGTTCAGTATTTATACTTACTCGGCCAAATTGGAAATCAGGGCTCCAAAATTCGATTTTCATTCTAATAAACTTAATCCAAGTTTGCCAGTCACGTTTCACTACAAATTACCAAGTGACGAACATCATCATCACTTGGCTTTAATCCTACTATATTATCCTTCGAAGTTGTTTCATCTGGTTTTATGATTACACCTATATGTTTAGAGTATTGGTTTTAACAAGTGCCTGGTTATTTTAAAAAACCGTTCAAGTATGTCAAAATGGTTGTGGTCTGCATCATCAGGCTAACGTGCCCTTGGGAAGGAACAATGGCAAGTTGCGATTTAGGCATTGGTTGAAAATCACCAACTACGGCGCCTCCCAGCAACTGATATGTTTTTACCAGCTCGATTTTATCCAGACCATCATTATCGCCAGCAATCAATAAAACAGGTGATTTAATTTTCGCAATGTTAGCATCGCCGATGTTAAAGGGTGTTCCTGCAAAATTAATCATCTGCTCCAGGAACATGGTCCATTTTGTTTTGTCGGGCGCTACAGCATCGTAGGCTGTTTTCATAGGGGTATTGGTGAAGAATTCAGGCTTCATACTTTTAAATGCATTGATAATCTCCGGCATCCAGCCGCTACTTTTATAGGTAGAAGAAATGATCACTAATTTTGTTACCCGTTTAGGACTTTGTGTTGCTAACTGGTAAGCCACTGATCCTCCCATACTATATCCCGCAATATCTGCGCTGTCAATTTTCAAATAATTCATTACGCCTTCCACATCCTTTGCAAAAGTGGCGAAGTCTAATTTTCTTTCTGAAAATGGTGTGTGCCCATGCCCTTGAAATTCAAGAGCAATTACCTTTCTTGTCTTTGACAATTCAGGTATTAGCTGTCCCCAGTTCATCTCAATCGTATAAAAAGCACCATGCAGTAAAATGATTGGCTTACCCTTGCCATATACTTCGTAATATACTTTGATGCCGTTAACAGGTGCATAACCACTATCTGAAGGTTTGATCTGCCCGCTTGTTCGGAAAGCTGCAAACACGATTGTAATCAGTAGCAACGACTTAATGACATTACATGTGTTGATGAAGTTTTTCATAACTGTCTGAAATTTTAGTTTTATCTTATTGACAATACAAAGATGAACATCGTCTAAGTATTTTGATAAGGTACAACGCGACAACTAGTGGGTGATTTGCGCCAAAGGTAGTCCTGCCATTACACCTTAATACACTAAAAATCTAATAGAGTACACTACTTCATGTCAGACTGCCCGGCGTATTCAGGCTTATAGTTGAAAGTTAGCGGTCTTAATATTTCGAAGATGTATTTAGCCCGAAAGCTGGAACATTGTGATCGAAGAGATACCATTTGCCGTCAACCTTCTTCACAATAGAGTGATGATTTGTCCATCCTTTCACAGGATTTAGCGCAATACCTCTATAGGTGAAGGAGTCATAAGGAGAATCGCCTATGCCATTAACATATATATTGCATACTTATGCCACCAAGTGAACATTTACTCAACAAAGAATAATCATTCAAATTAGTGCAATAAGCCATCCTATAATGGAAAAGATTAGCAGATATGCCACCCATTCAAGAGCAGAAAGTATTCGCAACTTCCGTTTCGAGTGTAACATACTTTTATGTGTAAAGGGTTTAAATTCATTTATGCGCATACATTACATAATGCTCTTAGGGGTAAGTGCCAGGAAAGGTATAGCGCGACACGCGCTATTAGTATCCGATATCGGCTTCACTAACCTGCGAAGCTCCGCCTATAGTTTCGTGTTTTGCTCTACTTCCGGTTTCTTCTGTTTTCCGAATTGTACAATCAGTTGTATTTCGTGCGTACCCGCCCCCAACGTATTTGGGCTGCCTGTTGCAAATTTGTAAGCGTATCCTACTTTCAGTTTGTTCCTAACATTCGCTCCGGCAAACGCAGAAGCTCCATAGCGCTGTCGGTACGATGCGCCAACCCACACCAGATTATTAATTCGCAGAGAGCCTAATCCCTCCAACTGCGCATTTGTGTTATCGTTTGTATGATATATAATCATCGGGTCAAAAACAACCCGATCGCTGATATATATACTATATTGTACAGACGATATAGTATTACGAACCTTACTGATGCCAATCGTATTAAAACTGTTCTCAGATGCAACATAGGTATTGAAAAGGCGTGGTATAGCAAAAGCAAGTTTAAAATTGCCGCGTTGATAATGCATACCAAATTGTCCTTCAAACATTGATGTTGTGCCGACCACAGGGTCGTTTGCGTAACCATCACCGGCACGAAGGGAAACACTGGTTACACCTGCCGACAGTCCGAAGGCAATCTTATGATTATCATCAACCTTGCTTCCCAGGTATATCTGATACGCAAAGGTTGCCAGCCCCGTAGTCGTTTTCAGCACGCCTGCTTTATCCTGGTATCCTGTAAAAGCTATACCAGCCTTATAGCTTAACGGCAAATGAAGACTTAGTGTTCCGGTAGCAGGCGCCCCTTCAACACCAGCCCATTGATTTCTATAGTTCAGGTATACTTCGGTATACCCGTTGGGTGCCACGAACGATGGATTATATAAAAACGAATTAAGAAAATAATGGCTGTAGACGGGACTCTGCTGCGCCTGTAGAGGATATATGATGCACCATACCGTAGTAAAAAGCAAAAGCTTGAATAGTAACTTCATTTGAGTCGGGCAATGGTTACACTACCGGTTTGTTTTGAATTATCCGGATGCCGGATCACATAGAAATAAGCACCATCCGGGAGCGGTTTTCCACTGGAAGTGCCGTCCCACGGAGTGGGATATCCCGTGGAAGAATATACTTTCTGTCCCTGACGATTATAGATTACAATTTCACAACCGTCCAGCAGATAAGCGTTTTCAATGTTCCATAATTCAGTACTCCAATCACCCCGGTTATCAGGTGAAAAGAGTTTGGGGATTTTTAATGCAACTTCTTCTATACTTTGAAAATTGGCCTGAACAGCCATATCCCTGGTCAGGGTTATGGATTGTGATGCAGCAGTTTCTGCTATATCTCCGCTCCAGCCACTAAATGTATATCCTGTTGCTGCTATAGCTTCTATCGTTACTGCTGTGCCTGAAGGATAAGTACCTGTTCCGGTTACGGAACCACCGACTGTCGGTACAACGGTAGCGCTAAGCGTAAAACTCGTTATGCTGAAATTTGCTGTAACGGTTTTATTACTGTTCATTGTTACGGTAACAGATGTTTCTGTTCCGGTTACGTCACCGCTCCAGCCGGTAAAAGTATATCCGGCTGCAGGTGTTGCCGTAAGTGCTGCCTGGCTACCTGCGTCATACGATCCCGCACCACTTACACTACCGCCTTCTGATGGTGATGCTGTTGCTGTAAGAGTATATTTTATTGCATCGGGCTGTTTCTGAAAATTTGCAGTAACGTTTTTGTTACCATCCATGGCTACTGTAATAGAAGACGCACTTCCCGTGGCATCACCACTCCAGCCGGTAAAGGTATATCCAGGTGACGGTGTTGCTGTGAGTGTTACAGTAGTTCCTATAGCATACGTTCCTGTACCCGTTACAGAGCCTCCGGCATCCGGTGATGCCGCTGCCGTAAGAGTATATTTTGTCAGATCATCCCAATATACAATCCCCCGGGCGACACCCGTACCCAGGTAGACCCTTCCGAAGACGTTGATGTCGCCTAATATCAGTGCGGCTCCGCCATATTGGTGGGCATCATCATTCATCTTAACCCAACTTGCACCCTTGTCAATGGATCTGAATAGTCCCCGGACACCCCCTACAGTTCCCCATATAAATATAGTCGGATACGAAGTGGGTGTGATCGCTTTCCCTAAGCCTACCGCCTTGCAATAGGTAACATTAGAAATAGTTGTGTAAGTGGCTCCATGATCGGTCGAATAGCGAAGCCCGTTGTCAACCAGAGGAATCCACAAGTGTCCTTCATACCCGGGCACTGTACGGATAAGGGTAGTAGACCATGGCGTTGACGTTGGTCCCGGAGTACCTGCTACAGAAAAGCTGACACCTTTATTGGAACTTACCAGCATCTTTCCATTGGATGCATCGAAAATATAAAAGTAATTACTGTTAACCGGGTCGCCCACGGCAATTGCGTCTGTAATGGCTACTCCGCTTGAGGCTGTCCAGCTGGCCCCGTTGTTATTCGTATAATATGTTACGGAGGATTTATCCGGGCAGTTCAGTATGGTGCTGCCATCTGCATTAATAGCAGCGAGCCCGCCATAGCCTGTAGCTTTCGTGGTTGGACAGGGAGTCCATGAAACACCCTGATCGTTGGAATAGTAGACGTGTGCACCGGCATCGCTCGATCGCACGAGCTTTTTGGGATTTTTACCTGCATAGGCTATACTTCTGTTTGTGCCTACACTGGGTTGATGCAATTGAGTGGGATAGGTATTGATATCATAATGCACAAAACCATCCATGTCGCCCATGGCAGAAATGAGCGGGCCTCCGGGAATGCTTATGCCATCCATCCAGGCTGTTTCTTCAATGCCCTTCACATCGTAACTCCAGGTAGGCTGCGTGGCATTTATATCAGCACAGGTGAAGATTCCTCCTCCTCCTACAGCACGTACTTTTTTGTTATCAAACGGATCAAACTCAATGCTCTCTGCCCAGTTATCCTGACCGCTGGCAGCCCCAATTCCATTCTTATCAAATTTACTGTTATACCCATTTTTCAGGCTCCAGCTGATTCCCCCGTCAGTAGACAAATAGATGAAATCTGCCCATGTCGTACCATACTGATTGTTTGAGTATACACCTGTTGTAGCAAGGACTACCCTATTTACATCAGCATGATCAACTCCGATTCCTCCATAAGAATAATGATTTCCAAAAGGCGATATATCGGTCCACACCCCCGTAGCGGTATTCAATTTATACACTGTGCCCTTCCCATTGGTTGCCGGACCTTCACCATCCGCTAACGTGACGTACATTGTGGTGCCTAACAGTACAGCACGGTGCGGCATGTATTGTGTATCCGGGGAGATGTCTGTAAACGTAACACCACCATCCGTACTTTTGTAAATGTTTGCGCTTCCAATTCTTGAAACTCCTATATATATAGTCTTGGTCACACCACCGGAAGCACTGCCACGATCAAACACAACGAAGCATATACCATTTTCATTCGGAGTAGTGGTTACTCCATTCCAGGCCAGGGTCCAGGAGCTTCCTCCATCGGTACTTTTCCATAAACCATTGTATCTGGTTCCACAAAAAAGAACGTTGCTATTGTTTGGATCAACCGCCAGACGCTCTCCGTTGCCGCGTCCATATCCGTTACCATGCGCTTTGAATTTGGACGTTACATCGGTAATGGTGAATGTATTGCCTTTATCAACAGATTTCAGTATTGCCGTGGCACCGCCGTTCATATAAGCAATTCCGCAAAGCATATAGATGGTGCTGGGATTTTGAGGATCAATGGCGAGGGATTCTACACCCGAGTATGATCCCTGGGCATCGGAAACCCAGTCGAGAAGGGCTATCCATTTATTACTGGCAGCGTCCCAGCGATAGGCCCCTCCCACATCTGTACGGCAGTATACATCACCCGTTGTTGAATTGGGTATAACACCCGTAACAAATCCACCACCACCAATAGCTACGGTACCGGATTTAAATTGAGCATACGTCTTAAAACCAAAGATGAAACATAACCATGCCAATGAACAAACCAATAGCTTTCTATTATTCATATGAATTAATTTCTGACGATGAGTATATTTTAATATTTTTTTTACAGGGAGTTCTACTCTGCTATCACGATTATATAGTTACGAATTGAGCAAAGTAAACAGTTCATAGCTTCACTGACGAGCCAAAAAATCGAAGAATGTATCCCAAAAAGTCTACTACTTTATAATATAAGGACTTAATTATGGCATTTAGTCTACTGGCTACCCTGCCCATAAATGCTAGAATATCTAGATGAGTAAAGAAAAAAGTGGAAGCTATTTGCGCTAAAGAACTGGTTGCCATCCAGTGTTAGCAAGCTCGGTAAGATAATTTGCTTCAAAACGATATCTCATCAAACGTTTTAAAAGCAGGATAAATAATCTAAAAAAAATAGACAATCGGTCATTACAGCCATCAGCCGTCTTTTGTATATAGGTATTGCATCGATCAAAAAAAGCTTCATTATCTATGGCGTATGGCAATACAAATACTTTCAACTTACGTGTGCTTAAAAGAAAGATAAAAACAGGTACCCTGATCTGGACTACTGACCACTTCGATTTTCCCTCCGAGGGAG
>NZ_DAIQRQ010000057.1:0-3694 GCF_036786105.1 Ohtaekwangia sp. | reverse complement strand
AAAACAGGTACCCTGATCTGGACTACTGACCACTTCGATTTTCCCTCCGAGGGAGGAAACCTGCGTCTTCACCAAAAAAAGTCCTATGCCCTTTCCTTCTATATGCAAGTGAAACCTGCTATATAACATAAAAAGTTTATCCTTACATACATTTAAATCCATACCAAGACCATTATCCTGAACTGTTAAATAAAACAAACCATCGCGAACCTGGGAACGAATGGTGATTACAGGTTTTCGATCAGGGTGTCGATACTTAATTGCATTGCTGACCAGGTTCATCAGTATACTATGAATGTATGGCTTAACGGTCAGCATCGTATTACCCTCCGAAAAATTCTCAATGAAAGTAGTATCTGTATCTTTTATTTCCTTTTCAAGATTCACTTTTACAAGATGTAGTTCATTTTGAAGATTAACCGGCACAATCACAGATGCTGAATTTCTGCGCATCTCCAAAACGGTATTCAAGTCTTTCACGACCTGATCTAACTCACGGGTGGTAAATATTATCTTATCTGTAATTAACCGAGCTTCGTTCGCATCATTTTCACACAGGTTCAATATGTTACCGAGGCCCAATATTCTGGCCACGGGGGCACGCAAATTATGAGCGGAAATGAATGCAAATTGTTCAAGTTGCTGATTATACTCGACAATATCGCGTGTACGTTCTTCTACTTCGGCTTCCAGTGTTTCATTTCGAACCTTTATCTCCTTATTTTGCATCTCAATGATCTGCCTGGCCTCCCGTAATTCTGCAATCTGCGCTGATACTATATCACGCTGTGCGGAAATTTCTTCCTGGCTCTGTATTAGTTCTTCCTGACTCTCGAGGAGAATTCTATTCTGATGTTCAAGTTCTTCGGTTCGCTTCTTTACCTGTAGCTCAAGCATGGCATTGCGCTTCTCTACACCTCGAACGCGTAATTTATATAATGATAAAAGCGCTGTAATCAATAATGCCACACCCATCAGAATGGCCCACCAGGTTTGCCACCACAATGGCTGAATGCGGATTGTTAACGCTACCCCCTCATCATCAGATACCCCGTCTTTATTACGAGCTTTTACCTTGAAGATATATGTACCCGGATCAAGATTCGTAAACATAGCGGTTCTCTGATTGTCAACATAATTCCAATCGGCGTGTAAACCTTCCAGTTTAAAAGCGTATTGATTTCTTTCGGTGGCGGTAAAATTTAGCGCTACATATTTTAACGAAAAGAAGTTGTAGTCGGAAGGAAGTGTTATCATGCTGGTTTCGCTAATCTGGCGTTTTAATATACCGCTTGTATCTCCGGGCCTGACAGGCTTATTCTGGATCCGCAGTTCCGTGATGAACACTTTGGGTATAAACGAGTTGTTTTGTATACTATCCGGATTAAACAGGCAGATTCCGTTGCCACCAAAAAAAAGATTTCCCGCCTCATTACGAAGGCAGGCACCGGGTTTAAAATTACTGTTATCCGACAGGCCATCTGCGGCATCATAGTTTCTGAAGCTTTCCTCGGCGGTGTTAAATTTTGATATACCATTATGGGTGCTTAGCCAAATATTGCCCGTTTTATCTTCCAGTATACTTTCTACGACACCATCCATTAGCCCGTTCTGAGCGGTATATCTTTTTTTAAACATACCATTTACAATGAGGTGCAGACCTTTTTGAGTGCCTACCCAAAGTCGTCCCTGCCGGTCTTCGTATATGCTATTACAGATTCCACTTACCTGGATCGAATCGTATCGCACCGTGCTTTCAAATCGGGTTATTCTATTTTGTACAGGATCGTATCGCAGCAGTTCTTCAACGGTTCCCACCCATATATTTCCTTTTTTGTCTTCATATATCTTTCGCATATACTCATTAAATCCAAATTGTTTTTCATGAGCATATTTAAAGAGACCTTTATTTATATCAGTCAATATGTTCAACCCTCCGTAGGTAGCCACGAGCAGTTCCTTTGTTTTGGTTGATTGGCATATTGAGAATACATTTGGATTGGATAACGCGCCTTTACGTTTTGGATCTGGCATATACCGTATGAAATTGTGCCCGGCCTCATCATATCGATTAAGTCCCCCTCCCCACGTGCCGATCCAAACACGCTGCTCGCTGTCTTCATATACTGCAAGCACTGCATTGGCTCCTATGCTTTTTTCAGCAGCAGTATGCTTATAACGCTTTATACCTTGAGCCGATTTCATTACAAGACCATTTTCCGTGCCCACCCATACACGTTTTTTCGAATCTATCAAGATTGCATTCACTATATCATCTTCCAGGGGTATATCAATTCCCATAAATTTTTGACTCAGTCGATCCATCACTACTATACCGTTTGAGCGGGTTCCTATCCATACCCGCCCCTGCCGGTCGCGATACAGTGAGCGGATAGAATTTTCAACCAAAGATTCCGAATCATTTTCATTTGCCTGAAAGGTTGACAATTCATTTGTAATGATATTCAACCTGTACAGCCCGATAGCCTGAGTTCCGATCCACAGGTAGCAACGATCCTTTAACAGACATCGGATATTTCCTTCCAGTGGCTTCAACTTATCCTGGCCTTTATATGCTATATATTTGTTTGAGGATGCATCATATTGTTGTAACCCCGTATCAGTAGCAATCCACAAATCATGATTCCTTCCTTTCATTACCTGATGTAGTTTTATCGGAAGGCCTTGTCTTCGAATAACATTATCTTTTACACGCCAGCGAAAAAGACCGGAGTCCCGAATACCCACCCAGAACTCACCGTCAGATATGGGCACGAGCGAGCAGACCGGGAGATCCGAATCCTCCAATTTATAGTATCGCCTATGGTTATCTGTCTTGTTTATTTGCTCTACAAAAGCTTTGTGATGGCGCACACCTGCAATCCATACGCTTATACTGTCTTCATAAAACTCTGCGACTTCGCAGTCGAATGAATAGTGCGGCAGTCTTCTGAAATTATCTTGTTCACGATCATAAATATGAAGGCCTCCATTATCCGTACTCACCCATAGCACGCCACGGCTGTCCTCAAATATTTTGAGAATAGTATTTTTCAAAAGGCTTGTAGTATCACCGACTTGATTTCTATATATAGTGACATCGTATCCATCAAATCGGTTAAGCCCGTCTTCCGTTCCGATCCATAAAAAACCACGCGAATCCTGAAGTATACATGATATATGAGGATTCGACAAAGCCGCAGTTACTTTCGAGAATTTAATTTTTTCTACGGGTGACTGAGGGAAAGCCTGAATAGTCCAAAAGACTGGAAGCAATACAATTACAGTAAAGCAAATCTTGAACATGCTTGTATTTTGATACGGACAAATTTATGTCGAAGATAAATTACTGCTATGAACCGGATCTCCGTAATAATACTGACGTAAGAATACATGCAATACGCATACATGCTTCTACAGCTCCATATATTGATATTTTAATTCATTACAGACCAGGGATTAGACGATTTATCTATGTGATTTAGACGGTTTGTAATGTGAGATACTTCCCATCTGGAGCGCAAATACAGTTAACGAATACCAAATCAGAGTACTCTGCAACGGGAAAAAACGATTGTATCTGATTACCCGAAAAAAAGACGTTGCTATCGCAATAATTCTAAAACTGGAGACAATAATCCTGAAACCGGATGTAATAATTCCAAGGCCGGAAACGATAATTCTGAAACCGGAT
>NZ_DAIQRQ010000056.1:31373-34755 GCF_036786105.1 Ohtaekwangia sp. | reverse complement strand
GCTGCGCCCACGACATATAGTCGCCTCCGCCAACCGTTTTTGTGTTGATAAACAATGTAGCCGATACGTGATACTTCTTTAGCAACGGCAATCCTCTTTCGTAGAATGATTTAAAAGCATCGTCAATCGTAATGACGGCTGTTTTCTTTGCGGGCTTATCGGATTGAAGGTAGGCTATTGCTTCCGAGAATGTAAGAAGTTGATAGTTGTTCTTGGTCAGGTATATAAGGTGATCTTCAAAATCTTTTACCGGTGTATTGGTAGAGGGATAGCGTGAATCGCCAAAGCGGTGATAGATAAAACAGACTACTTCTCTTTGATCGCCTGCTTCGGCAACATTCACTTCATCAGAAGCAGGCTTGCCTGAGCATGAAAGGATAAGCAATAAATACAATACAAGATGATTACGCAGCATGATACAACAAAACTAACAGATTAATCCTCCACCAGGTATTGTGGATCGATAGTATAACGATCAAACTGTTTAAGATTGTTGCGAAGGATAATTTTCTTCAACTGGTTAGTATAAGCAGCTCTGCGCTCGGAATAATTTTTTAGATGCGGCAGTAAGGCCAGCGGATCTTCGGTTTGCTTACGTGCCTCGCGCAAACTTCTGTATGAACGCGAGCGTGCCAGTATTTCGAAGTAATCAATCACCGACTTCGACATGTCAGGATAAGCGCGCACATAGATACGCTTATTTTTGCGGGTAAGCTTAGCCACCATACGCGACTCACGCGAGCTGAAAGACCAGACACCAAATAAATTATTGGCCTGCAGAAAAAATCGCGACTTGCCCCAACCGCTTTCTACAGCCGCCTGTGCTAATACTAAACTCGTGGGCAATGTGGTGGTACGAATAAGCAAGTCTTCTATATCTTTTGCGCGATAGCGATTGCGCATGTCTGCATAAAATATACTATCAACATCAGACCATTCTTCTTTTTCGCGCAGCTCAATAATGCGAATGCGGCGTTGCTCCATTTCATGCTTGGCCACAAGTATAGCAGGCAGCACAGCCGAAATAAATTTTGCTTTTGCTTTGCGGACCGGAAGTTTTTCGAGGCCTGATACATTGGTATATAGTAGCGGCTTTACCAAAGCATCGGCTACGAGCACGATCTGATCGATCGATTCTACTTTAACAACCTGCGTTTGCAAGTGCAAAGCCTTCTTCTCCTCGCAGCCGGTAATGGCAACAAGAAAAACAGATATGCAGATTACGAGCAGCGTTCGGTAGATATGAAGCGGTTTCATACTATTTACTACAAGTGACAAAAACGGACTTCTTTTCAGCGTTGCACAACGAAAGGTTTTGCAAGATACGGAATCTTTGGGATTTCAGTTTTGAACGAATGTGTTGGCGATAACCCTGTTATTCCTCGAGCTTTTTTATAATAGACGATGGCGTTACTTCCAGCACTTCAGCAATTTTAAACAACGTGGAGATTGTTGGCTGACGAAGTCCTCTTTCTAGAAGAGAAATGTAGGTTCTATCGAGATCACTTTGTATAGCGAGGTCTTCTTGCGTCAATCCTTTCTTATTTCGCAATTCCTTAAGAACAATACCAAACTTTACCTCGATGCTCTTCATTATCGGGTGAAGCTCAGAAACTTTAGAAAAAATGTTTGAAGACTATAGTCTGAATATTCAAAAACTATGTATTTTTAGACCACCAATTTGTGCGTCTCATTCAATTTTTCATTTATGATTAAATCAGAAGGTACCTCATTCAGCGAATTGAACATCGCCCTTATCAAACTTCCATCTTCCATTCAAACTATTATCTTCCTGCTGAAAGAAGATATCAAAAACCAGAAGCTCTTTAACAGCTTACGCGAAATTGGTTTGGAAGATTCTCCCTATCAATCAGACCTCTGCTCTGTAATTCTCCCGGCCATCGGTCTGGACAGCGACAATGATGAGACGATAAGTCTATATATAGCGTTATTGAAAAAGTACAGCGCAGCCAGCGAGCCTACTGTTACTTCATTTACTGAACAGGCATTTCATTTATATGCTGAACTCAGCAGCTTTAATAAGCAGGCAGAGTATGACAATCACCCAAATGGGTGAAAGTATATTTACGTAGACGGCATATCAGAAATTATTGCTATGCTTGCACCCTCTGGACTATGAAACTTTTTATTGCTTTATTTTTTGTCAGTTGCACCTGCCTCAAAGCCCAAACATTAAACTGGGAAGACATACGAGGTGAATGGATTTGTAAAGAAGCTGTACCATCGGGGGAAAAAATTCCCGCTCAAGAATTGAAGGGCATTGAAATCTTAAAGAAAGCCTTTATCAACTCAAGATTTGTATTCAAATCCGACAGCATCTTCAACCTTCAGTTCCCAAAAGGAAGTCATACGATACTGAATGATTTAAAATTTCTTAACGGTAAAAAATGGTATTTCTATCCCCAAGCTCAGATGGTTTCCATTGGTCCCTATAAGGAAAATATCATGCAGATTTACTTTAAAAAGGAAAAAGACACCACATTCTTCTTCATTTATGAAATGCCTTTGGCTCTACGCATGGAGAAACTTTAGCTGACTATATGCAACAATTTACTATAACTGAAGAAGGGCTTAAAAAGCTTCAAAAGAAAATTTTAACCTCAACAATTCCACTTTATCTTTTTTTATTACTGGTGATAGCAATTTTGTCTGGTGTTTTATCAGGTTCTGGAGTTAACAGCAGCGGCCTTATTTTATTGCTGATCTTTGTGCCCATTTTTACCATTACCATCTTTATCAATATAAAAAGGCAAAAAGCTGTATTATCCAGTTATCGTCTCACAATTACAGAGGATAGCATTACCCGAGAAATGCATAATACTCCTTCGATCGTTCTTCTTCATAAGAATATTCAGGAAATTGTAAAAAATGCCAATGGCTCCTTTGCAATTATTGCCGATAGCAAGATCAATGCGATTGGTGTGCCTCAATACATTGAGCGAAGCGAAGAACTTGAGCAACTACTTGTCTCTATAAAACCATTAAAAGTCAAAACCTCAACACCCTGGTACCAAAAATATCCGTTTGTTCTTCCCGTGACTATTATTGGATTGATCGGAGCTTCCTTCTACTCCAATAATCAGTATTTGCAAATAGTTGGAATCGCTGGTTTTGTAGCAACGTTGATCTTTGGCTTTATAGTAATTCAAAAAAGTAAAAACATTGATTTTAAATTGAAGCGCATGAGTTACTTTATGTTGATTCCAATTCTATCAATGCTTTATGCCCTGATAGTAAAGTTATCGGAATTGTAGTAGCACACAGTCGAACATAAGCACTATAAACCTTGAACTTCAAACCTTAAACCTTGAACTTTCAACTTAGTGCTTCTTAACACCCCTACTCTCCTTCAACCGCTTCA
>NZ_DAIQRQ010000056.1:24230-31273 GCF_036786105.1 Ohtaekwangia sp. | reverse complement strand
CTTGAACTTTCAACTTAGTGCTTCTTAACACCCCTACTCTCCTTCAACCGCTTCAACTGACCAACGATAATTATACTCACAATCACCAGCAGGCTCCACGAAGTGATCTTATGCCACGTTACCATTTGCCAGCCTTTATGCTGGTAGGCATATTTCCAGGCGCCAAAGAAGGTAGCTATATTTTCGGCAAGCCATATAAAGAAACCGATGATCACGAACGAAAGCAGTGCCGATATATAGTAAACCTTGTCGTGAAGACGGAACGAAAATTTTGTTCGCCAGAATATAATAATCAGCACCACGGTAATGTAGAATCGCAGGTCGGTGATAAACGCGTTGGTGAAAAAGTTCAGGTAGATCGCTGCGCCTATGGCTACAGCATATATAGTCTTTGGCCAATGTACGGTATCGAGTCTCAAATTTCGCCAGGCCTGGCATATATAGCTGCCTACGCTGGCATACATAAAACCTGAATACAGTGGAACACCAAACACTTTGGTATAGGCCTGATCAGGATACGACCACGAACCATGATATACTTTGTGCAATTCCATAATCAATCCCAGCAAGTGAAACATGGTGATGACAAGCACTTCATCGCGCGTTTCAAGACCGGTTTTATACATGATCACTTGTGCCAGTATACAGACAATGAGCAACAGATCGTAGCGCGGTATACCAAGATGCAACGCAGAAGAAAGGGCCAGCGAAAGAAAGATGAGCACCGGGAAAACACAAGATATAGCCTGCAAGTATCCGAACCAGATAAACTGCTTCGCGAACGACATAAACCTGCTCTCGGCACCATGGGGTGTGAGCCAGTTCTCCAGAGTAAGGTGTAGCTGTTTCAAGCCCATAGTAACGGAAGTACCGGGGAAAAAGATTTACACATTTCAACCAAAATCATCAACCAAAACAGTTTTCATTTTGTTAATTTTAACCCGATCAGTTTTCAATTGGCTGCTGGCTTCTGGCTGCAAGCTACTGGAAGCTGGAGGCTAGCAACCAAAAATTCTTATTATGAAGGATGTATTGGAAGTAAAGACTGAACATAAATATACTGAGGTAGCAGAGCGTATTGAGTCGCTTATTGAGAAGAAGGTGCTGAAGGTAGGCGATAAGTTGCTGTCAGTGCGGGCGCTTAGTAAAGAGCAAGGTATAAGTTTGAGCACGGCTTTTCAGGCGTATTATCTTCTGGAGAGTAAAGGGTTGATCGAGGCTCGTCCGCAGTCAGGGTATTATGTGAAGTATTCGCGTGAGCATATACTGGATATTCCGCAGGTTTGCGAACCATCCGATGATGCTGTGCCCGTGAGTGTTGATGATATGATCAACAGTGTATACAATGATCTCAACGCAAAAGGTGTTACCAATTTTTCACTTGCCACACCTTCTATTAAACTGCTGCCAACCGCCAAGCTGAACAAAGCAGCGCTGCAAGCTATACGCGAATCTCCCACGAGTTGTCTCAATTACGAAAATGTACAGGGTAATGCCATGCTGCGGAAACAAATTGCGCGACAGGCTTTCAATTGGGGCGGAACACCGAGCGAAGATGATATAGTAGTAACAGCAGGTGCCGTAGAAGCTATGTCGTTATGCGTGAAAGCGGTAACAAAACCAGGTGATACGGTAGCGATTGAAACACCTACATACTATGCTATATTTCAGGTCATGGAGAGCCATGGGTTGAAAGTGGTGGAGATACCTACAGACCCGTTGCTGGGTATAGATATAGATTACCTGGAGCAGGCTATACCGCGCTTCGATATCAAGGCATGTTTATTTGTAAACAACTTCAACAATCCGTTGGGTAGCTGCATGCCAGACGATCGAAAGAAAAAACTGGTGGACATGCTGGCGAAGAAAGAGATTCCACTTATCGAGGATGATATTTATGGAGAGCTATATTTCGGCAAAACGCGGCCGAAGACGTGCAAGACGTTCGATAAGAAAGGACTTGTATTGCATTGTGCTTCGTTCTCCAAATCGTTGGCGCCTGGCTATCGTATCGGCTGGACTATACCGGGTAAATTTAAAGAACGCGTTATGCGGCTCAAGCGCATGCATTCTGTTTCTACCAATACATTAACACAGGCAGCCGTTGCCAATTTTCTGAGCAATGGTCGTTATGAATTGCACCTCCGCCATTTGCGCAAGGCGCTGCACACACAATCGCTGCGCTATCTGCAGGCTGTGTCTGAATATTTTCCTGACGATACGCGCGTTACACGCCCGCAGGGAGGCTTTACATTGTGGATTGAGATGAACAAGAAGGTTAATGCTTTCAAACTTCACAAGCGCGCGTTAAAGCACAACATCGGCATTGCCCCGGGACAGATTTTTTCTACGCAGGGAAGATTTGAAAATTGCTTCAGGTTAAGTTATGGTGCTCCGTGGAATGAGCAGATTGAAGAAGGAATTAAAACTTTGGGGAAACTAGTACGCGACTGGAAATAAACCGCGGTTGCAGACATTATTGAATCTGCATCAAAATTTGTTTCCTCTGCCTGACGTTATTCTGACTGGATGACGATTTTTTCCACATTACTGTTGGCCGATATTCTTGTTCGATAATCGGTCACACTGCCAGAAGAAAACTCCAAAAAACACCAATATTGAGAGAAAGACATAAACCATAATTCGAAGTGGTTATATTCTATCCCAAAGATGCCAGCTTTCCGGCATTACAGCCCGGGCCTCTGTTATCATCCCGCACTGAAGTAAGTTCGGCAAGGCTTTTGTAAGTTTTGCATCCCAAAACCACCTGTATAATTGCCTGTTCCAATTAAACCTTAACTCCTTATCTTGCAGTGTTTTTTATTTGAAAACCAACGAATTATGATAAAACAGATTTTCCGGCTCGGTTTCTTTTTCACAGCGAGCGTGTTAGCCGTTAATGCCAATGCTTTCCAGACTGAAAGCTCACAACAGGATACAATTACTGCTCCTTCGGATTGGTTCTTACGCGATCCGGAGACCGATCATATACAGGGGCTTAGCGTAGAAAGAGTATATGGAACGCTGTTGAAGGACAAGCCCTCTAAAACCGTGCTGGTAGCTGTAATAGACTCAGGTATCGACATTAACCATGAAGATCTGAAGGATGTGATCTGGGTAAATGAAGATGAGATTCCCGGCAATGGTATTGATGATGACAAGAACGGATACATCGATGATGTGAACGGATGGAATTTCATTGGCGGTAAAAACGGCAATGTAAATGAAGACACGTATGAAGTAACACGTGAGTACGCGCGCCTCAAGCCGAAGTATGAAAATGTAGAAGAGAAAAAAGTATCCAAAAAAGATAAGGCCGAGTACGCGTACTGGAAAACAGTGCAGGCTAAATATGATCGCGATTTTGAGTTCAACAAAACACAGTATGAACAATATAAACAGCAATACGAGCTATATAAAAATGCATTGGGTACCATCGACTTCTGCGATAGCTTACTGGAAGCCACAACCGGCAAGCCTGTTCGCAAATCATCTCTTGCTTCTGTAAACGCTACCAATGACACACTTCGTTTTGCGAAAGAAACGTTAACGAAAGTGATGGAGAATGTAGAAGAAGATATTCTGGTGAGTGAGTTTATCGATGAGCTGAAAAGCTATATCGGTCAGCTTGAAGAGGGTATAGATCACTATCGTGTAGCCGTTGAGTATGGCTATAGCCTCACTTTCAACTCACGCTCTATTGTGGGCGATGATCCAAAAAATCTCACTGAAAAGCATTATGGCAACAACGATGTGAAGGGACCGGATGCTCGCCACGGTACGCACGTTGCCGGTATCATTGGTGCCAATCGCAAAAATACAATTGGTATTAAAGGTATAGCGGATAATGTGCGCATCATGTCTGTTCGTGCTGTACCCAATGGCGATGAGCGCGATAAAGATATAGCCAACGCTATTATCTATGCTACAGATAACGGAGCGAAGATCATTAACATGAGCTTCGGTAAATCATTCTCACCTAATAAAGACCTGGTTGATAAAGCTGTGAAGTATGCCGAATCGAAAGGTGTATTACTTGTGCATGCTGCGGGTAATGAAGGTGAAGACACCGATGTTGAATCAAACTTTCCAAACCGTAAATTCCTGAAAGGTGGGGAAGCGAAAACATGGTTGGAGATCGGAGCATCCTCGTGGGGTGCTGATGAAAACTTTGTAGGCTCGTTCTCTAACTACGGAAAGAAATCAGTGGACTTCTTTTCTCCGGGTGTACAGATATATTCTACCACACCGGAAAACACATACGAAGAGTTACAAGGTACCAGTATGGCAAGCCCTGCTGCTGCGGGTGTAGCGGCAATCCTGTTGTCGTATTTCCCTGATCTTACCGCGACACAATTAAAAGATGTGATCCGCCAGTCAACACGCAAGTTTGACGGACTAAAGGTTACCAAACCGGGCTCGCAAGAGAAGGTTCCGTTCAGTCAGTTGAGCAGCACCGGTGGTTTGGTGAATGCTTATGAAGCTGTAAAGCTTGCACAATCCATGAAAGGTAAACCGCTGGAAAAATAAGCGTACACAAAGCGTTCGATAATGACACAAAAAGTGCTGAAGAAAAAAATCTTCAGCACTTTTTATTTATACCTAAAGCAAAAATCACGCGTCTGGTGGTATGGATTGTTTAAATAATTACCGATATACATACCGACTTCTGCTGAAACCTCGCTTTATTTCATTGCAATCGTTGTATTTCATTTTCCAGACAGGGGGTAAAAAATCCGCCTTTACGCGTGTGCCCCGGCGGATAGCGAACCGGTAGCTTTCCTATACTAAAGCTCCCTTTTATGAAGTCGTTCTTACAAATTCCTATCGCAGCATTCGTGCTGCTCGTGTCGTGCCAGACATTGCTATCTGCCCCTGCCAAAAAATATGGGTTCTCCCTTCCGGATCATCTGCAGGAAGTATCTATGCGATATAAAAGTGTAGATGATCTGATCTTGTTGCCCGTGGTCATCAACGATTCTATCAAAGTAAATCTCATTCTCGATACCGGTTGTCGAAACCTGGTATTGTTCGGAAAGCGCTTTCAGAAACTATTCAAGCTTGAGCCTGACAAGAAAGTACAATTTTCCGGATTGGGATCCGGCCGGTCTGTAAATGGAGCGCTTTCACTTAGCAATAAAGTTGCTATCGATGCTGTGGTGGGAGAACTACTGCCGGTAATAGTTATACCAGAACAAAACCTCTTTCATTCTTTTATAAATGTACATGGTGTAATCGGCTACGATGTGTTCACCAAATTCGAGATTGAGATTAACCCGAAGGAAAAACAAATTACGTTTCGACCAGCGGCTACCGCTACGTTGAACCCAGACTATATACAAGTTCCTATTCGCATTGCTGACTCACGACCATTGATCGATTGCCGCGTAGTATTCGACAAAAACAGAACGCATGTGTGCGACCTGATGATCGATACGGGTTCTACACTGGGCCTGCTGCTCAAAACAACGGATATGGATAGCTATAAATTCAAATTTCGTCCACGCGAAACGGTGCTAGGCCGCGGACTTAACGGAGACATTGAAGGATATCAAACAAACACAGAAGTGCTTCAGCTAAGCGCCCTCGAGATCAAGAATTTACCGACCGGTATTATTTATTCACCGTGGCACAACTATGCATCGATCGGTATGAACATTCTGAAAAATTATACCCTGGTGCTTAATTACTGCAAAGGCTACGCTGGCTTTAAAAAAATTGTATGACTGTTTATGGAGAGGATTTAGTCTACAAAGTACCGTGGCATGGTTCGATTCTTTATCTTCACACCATGCCGCGGATACAAATCACACTGCCTGAGAAATTTATATTTACTACAGAGTTACCCGTTCGTGTTTCCGATCTCAACTATGGAGCGCATGTTGGCAATGATGCTATTCTTACGTTGATGCAGGAAGCACGGGTTATACTTTACAGATCGCTCGGCTTTAAAGATGAGATCAGTTTTGATGGAGCTGTCGGGCAGATCATTGCCGATGCTGCCATTCAGTATAAATCAGAAGCATTCTTAGGCGATCGCCTCGTCATTAAAATTGCGGTGGATGATTTCTCCCGCTTTGGATTTGAAATGTACTATCTGCTGGAGAATACAGCCACAGGCAAAGAAGTAGCAAGAGGCAAAACCGGTATCGTCTGCTTCGATTATGAAAAAAGAAAAATTGCTGCTATACCGCTTGTTCTCCTAGAGAAACTACAATCACTTTAATGATCGCAGGTAGCTGAGGCTTTCCTGTATCTGCTGCTCTGCCCGTGACGATTCGTCTTCTATGAAATAGTGTTTTATACCTATAGCTTTTGCTTCTGTCATGATCTGCGCAATGTTCACATCGCCTTTGCCGAGCGTAACATTACTGTCGTCATCCGCTTTGCCGTTCAAACTATCGGGAGTTCCTTTCTTACGGTCTTTCAGATGAAGCAATACCCAGCGGTTTGCATATCGCTTTAGCAGCGCTATCGGGTCTTGTCCTGCCTGCTTTACCCAGAACACATCCATCTCCATATACACATAGCGCGTATCGAATGTGTCCATCATATAGTCGAACAAGGTTCCTTTTTCATGTGGCTGAAATTCATATCCATGTGGATGATAGCAAAGCAGCAATCCATTCTGTGCCAATATTTTTCCGGCTTTGTTGAATACCGCTGCAGCTTTGTTTACATCCTCAACCGTGAATGTATCGCCGTTGTGTGGTATCCAGAAGCAGACCACGAACTTGGCACCGTATGCACGGGCATCATCGGCTACGGCTTGCGGAAAATTCATGAGGCGATCGAAGTCAGTACCGTAGCTTACTACTTGCAGCTGATTCTGGGCTATTAACTTGATGAAGTCGGGAAATGGCAAACCGTAGGTTCCGCCCAATTCAATTTCTTTTATACCGAGGGATTTTATCTTGGCCATGGTGCCGGGCACATCGATAGCAAATTGATTACGGAGGCTATGTAGTTGCAACCCGATTTCCTGGGCCTGAAGGGTAATGCTGGCAAACAACAGGAGCGATACCAGAAACGCGCGTAGGGAG
>NZ_DAIQRQ010000056.1:7007-24130 GCF_036786105.1 Ohtaekwangia sp. | reverse complement strand
ACAAAAAAAGGAAGCATCACCTCTCAATGACGCTTCCCTGGTATAAACGATTTGGTTTGGTTTGCTCTTATTTCTGAACGAGGAGTGGTGTATTGGCTACGATGGTTACGAGGTCTTCATCGTTTACACTCTTTTTCTCATCGGCAACGATCAGGAAGTTTTCATACAACTGATCGAGCTCTGTTTTACTAGGCTGATAGCCGAGCAATTCCAGTCTGTGTTTCAACGCTGCACGTCCGCTGCGGGCTGTTAACAGTATAGATGACGTTGGTACACCTACATCCGATGGGTTGATGATCTCATAGTTTTCCGCATTCTTCAGGAAGCCGTCCTGGTGAATGCCCGAAGAGTGTGCAAACGCATTAGCACCCACGATGGCTTTGTTAGGCTGCACAGGCATGCGCATCATGTCTGATACCAGGGTGCTGATGCCATACAATCGCTCTGACTTCAGGTTGGTATACAAATCAAGATCTTTGTGTGTCTTGATAATCATGGCGACTTCTTCCAATGAAGTATTGCCTGCACGCTCACCGATACCGTTGATGGTAACTTCAGCTTGTCCTGCACCGGCAATCAATCCTGCAATGGTATTGGCTGTTGCCAGGCCGAGATCGTTGTGGCAGTGTACAGATATAGTAGCTTTATCTATATTCTTAACGTTCTCAAACAGATACTGAATGCGCTTGCCATACATGTGCGGCAGACAGTAACCTGTTGTGTCCGGTATATTTACTACATCAGCACCGGCACCGATCACGGCTTCTACCATTTGTGCGAGGAAAGCGAGATCAGCACGACCTGCATCTTCTGCGAAGAACTCTACTTCAACACCTTTTGATTTAGCATAGCCAACCGCCCATACTGCCTGCTCCAGCACTTTCTCGCGTGTAGTATTGAACTTATGCTTGATGTGAATGTCTGACGAACCGATACCGGTATGAATGCGTCCACGCTTGGCGTGATGCAGCGCTTCTCCGGCTACATCTATATCTTCTTTCTTGGAGCGCGTCAGTGCACATACACCTACGTTGACAGCTTTGGAAAGCTCTACTACCGAAAGAAAATCACCGGGACTGGATATCGGGAAACCGGCTTCAATAACGTCTACGCCGAGTAGCTCGAGCTCCCGTGCAATCACGACCTTTTCATCGGTTGACAATTGACAGCCGGGCACCTGCTCGCCATCGCGGAGCGTAGTGTCGAAGATTTCAATTTTTCTGCTCATGGTTTCGTTATCCGTTATTAGTTTTTTATACTTACTGGTTTGGGTTCGTTGTCGGTTTTATACCGCTACCTGGCAGTTCACCAGCATGCGGGCGTTGTTGCAGACTACATTACCCATCACTTCTGTTCCCAGAATTTTTTCGTGAGGTGTAGATGCATCCGCTATATCGCGTGTTCTGTATCCATCTTTCAACGTTTGTTCTACCGCTTTGATGACGGTTTCGGATTCCTCTTTCAATCCAAAAGAAATATCCAGCAGCAATGCTGCCGAAAGTATAGATGCCAGCGGGTTGGCTACACCTTTACCGGTAATATCGTGCGCACTTCCGTGGATTGGTTCATATAAACCTACAGTATCCCCTACAGAAGCTGATGCCAGCATACCCATGGAGCCTGCTATCTGCGAAGCTTCATCGGTAAGTATATCTCCGAAAAGATTCCCGGTAACCACCACATCAAAACTCCGTGGATTCTGTATGAGCTTCATGGCAGCAGCATCTACAAACATGTGATCTACCGCTACATCGGGATATTGTTTGGCCACTTCCTGTACTACTTCTCTCCACAGGCGTGAGCTCTCTAATACATTTGCCTTATCTACTGAAGTAACTTTCTTGTTACGTGTTAAAGCAGCTTTGAAAGCTTTGTGTGCTATACGCTCTACTTCATAGCGAGAATATATCATGGTATCGTACGCTGTATTGCCTTGTTCTTTACGACCCCGCTCACCAAAGTATACATCGCCTGTAAGCTCACGGAAGAAAAGTATATCGGCACCTTTCAGTATCTCAGGTTTAATGCTGGACGCTGCGAGCAGCTCATCAAAAAGTTTTATCGGGCGAAGGTTGGCGTAAAGACCAAGTTCTTTGCGCATCTTTAAAAGTCCTTGCTCCGGGCGAACTTTCGCTGACGGATCGTTATCATATTTAGGATGGCCCACTGCTCCGAAGAGTATAGCATCGGAGTTCTTCATTTTTTCGAGCGATTCATCGGGCAGCGGATTGCCCGTTGCTTCGATGGCTTCGTGGCCGATCGTTGCATAATCGAATGAGAACTGATGACCAAAGCACTCTGCTACCTGCTCCAGTATTTTTTTACCGCAGGCTGTTACTTCTTTTCCGATTCCGTCTCCGGGGAGTATTACGATTTTCTTTTTCATTACAATCTGTTTTAAAAAAGCTGCTGGCTACTAGCTGCAAGCTGCTGGAGGTGTGAAGTGCGAGTTTGGTGTGTGTTTTTTAAAAATTAATGCGCGAGCTCAAATTGTTTGATCTCATCGCGAAGGCTGAGGAGATAGTCTATGTCATCGTAGCCGTTCGTGAGGCATATTTTTTTGTAAGCATTGATATCGAATGATTCGGATGAACCATCGGCCAGCGATACTTTCTGGTTTTCAAGATCAACAGTGATTTCGGTTGCCGGATCTTTCTCGATGGCAGCAAAGATTTTTTTCAGAAATGCATCCGATACCTGTACCGGCAGCGTTGCATTGTTGAGGGCATTGTTCTTGAATATATCTGCAAAGAAACTCGAGATCACTACTTTAAAACCATAGTCGGCTATAGCCCATGCAGCGTGTTCGCGGCTGCTGCCACAACCAAAGTTTTTACCGGCTACCAGAATTTTTCCGGTATACGTTTTATCGTTCAGAACAAAATCTGCTTTGGGTGTATTGTCGCTGTTATAGCGCCAGTCTCTAAACAGATTTTCTCCAAACCCATCGCGTGTAGTGGCTTTCAAAAAACGCGCAGGTATAATCTGATCGGTATCTATATTTTCAATCGCCAGCGGTACTGCGCGACTTTTCAAGGTTGTAAATTTCTCTTTTGCCATTTGGTCGTTATCAGTTAATCGTTAACTGTTATCCGTATACTATACATTACACCAGTTCGCGTACGTCTGTTACTTTACCGGTGATGGCTGCTGCGGCAGCGCTCAGCGGACTCGCCAGAAATGTTCTGGACTTCGGACCTTGTCTTCCTTCAAAGTTCCGGTTCGATGTACTGATGCAATATTTACCGGCCGGTATTTTATCTTCATTCATACCAAGACAAGCTGAACATCCGGGTTCCCGAAGTTCGAAGCCGGCTTCTTCAAATATTTTGTGAAGACCTTCTTTGCGTGCCTGCTCTTCTACCTGCTTGGAGCCCGGCACTACCCATACTTCTACACCGGGAGCTTTCTTCTTGCCCTTTACAATAGAAGCTACCAGTCTCAAATCTTCAATGCGCGCATTGGTACAGCTGCCTATAAATACATAGTCAACAGATTTACCAAGCAGTTGAGAGCCTTGTTCAAGGCCCATATACTCGAGTGATTTGGTAAATGATGTTTGTTCGCTGATGTCGTTCAGTTCTGCAACAGTTGGAATACGATCTGTTACTTTAATACCCATACCCGGATTGGTTCCGTAGGTAATCATCGGTGCTATATCAGCGGCATCGTAGGTAAGTACCTGATCGTACTTTGCGCCATCGTCTGTTTTTAGCTCACGCCATTTCTCCACCAGCTTATCAAACTCAGCGCCTTGCGGAGCGAATTTTCTGCCTTTGATGTAGTTGATAGTAGTTTCATCCGGAGCGATCAATCCGCCACGTGCACCCATTTCGATGCTCATGTTGCAGATCGTCATGCGCGCTTCCATGGAAAGACTACGGATCGCATCACCAGCATATTCTACAAAATAGCCGGTAGCACCACTGGCCGATATCTTCGAAATGATATAGAGTATAATATCTTTTGATACTACACCTTTGCCAAGTTTGCCGTTGATCTCAATGCGCATCGTCTTGGGGCGATACTGCAGTATGCATTGTGTTGCCAATACCTGCTCCACTTCGCTGGTACCTATACCGAATGCTATACTTCCAAATGCGCCGTGTGTAGAAGTATGGCTATCACCACATACAATGGTCATGCCCGGCAATGTTAATCCTAGCTCAGGGCCGATGATGTGAACGATGCCCTGGTAGGGATGTCCGAGGTCGTATAGTGTTACACCAAATTCGGCTGTATTTTTTCTAAGCGTTTCTACCTGGTGGCGGGAGAGTGCTTCCTTGATGGGAAGGTGCTGATCTTTCGTGGGCACGTTGTGATCGGGGGTAGCGGTGGTACGTGCCGGGTTGAATAATTTGATTCCGCGTTTGCGCAATCCATCAAATGCCTGCGGGCTGGTAACTTCGTGAATGAAGTGACGGTCGATGTACAAAACATCCGGGTATCCTTCACTCTTCTTTACCACGTGTGCATCCCAGATTTTGTCGAACAATGTTCTCGGTTGACTCATGTCTCTGTTTTCAGTCTAATTGTAGTCTCTTCACTTAGTATTTGGGTTAGAACAACTGTTAGTTTGTTCTGATCCTTAAAAAACGAAACGTCCCGTCTGAGTGGTGCTCAGACGGGACGATAACGGTTACTATATTTTACTCTCAGATCATCATCACAGAATGATTTGATCACTTAAAAAAAATCATTTCAAGCAGAGGGCCTTGATGCACGAAGATGAAAAAAGTTAAGTCGTACATCAACGAATTGTTAAAAAATATTTACGCAAACTAACGAGTGATTGGTTGTTTCAAATCGCTCGCAGACAGCAACTCACATGACTGCAACATCGCTTTTTGCTGTAACAATATTATGCGTAACAAGCGCTGCACTTCCTTGCGATACTTTCTCACGTTTTTCATCTTCTGCATCCCTTGTATGTGTCGTTCCAAGGGGTCAATTACTTCTTCTTTCAGCTTGTTCGAAAAGTAGGCAGCAGCATCTTTCACGCGCTGGTATACATACGCATAATCGTCCGCGACAGACGCTTCCTGCATCCAGCCGTATAAATGCTTCTGAAAATTCTGACTCACTTTTGTAGTCTCTTCGAGCCAGGTACCCAGCAATAGCAACACTTCTACTGCTTCCTGGCGGATAGGTATATCTTTACTCTCCAGCACCAGCCTTACCATTTCAACGTGGTTGATCACCGTTGTCCAGGTAAATGCCTTGGCCACGGTGTTGTATAAATACTGGTGTTTTTCCTGCTGGTATATATGCTGCAAGGTATCGGTTGAAGCACGCTGTTGCATAAAGTCCAGGATACGTTCATCGGTTTGTATACTTCTGGTTGTAATGGGTGATTTCAATACAAGGCCTTCCAGCGAAGTGCAACGGCTCAGCGCTACATATACTTGCCCCGGAGAAAAAGATTGTGCTGCATCTACCATCACTTTGCTAAACGTAAGCCCCTGACTTTTATGGATGGTAATGGCCCACGCCAAACGAATGGGATACTGACTGAATTGCCCGAGCTCTTCTTCTTCAATGCGCTGCTCGGCACGGTTATATACATAGCGTATATTTCGCCAGATTTCCTTTTCCAATGTAAAGTGCTCGCTCTCGCCTGGAAACTCCACGGCTATGCGACCAAGCTCCTGGTCTATACTGGCTATGCGACCGAGCTTTCCATTAAAATATCTTCTCTCCTTCTGCACATCATTTTTGATGAACATGATCTGCGCGCCCTCTTTCAGCGAAAGGTCTTTCTCAGTCGGGTATGATTTCATTGGGAAATCACCTTCTACGGTGCCGGTAAATTGAAATGCTTCGCCTGGTAATTTTCCGAGTTCTTCGGCATTGATGCGATCGGCTATATAATTGTGCGATGTAAGCGTAATGATAGCCTCATCATGCTGCTGCTGTAAGATTCTTCCATAACTGTTATTGAGCAAAGTAAGATCTTCTTGTGTAGTAACATTGTCGCGCACGCGGTTTAGCAGGTCGATAAACACAGGGTCTTGTTGCCGGTATATTTTCTGAAGTTCGATCGTCAACGGTGCTATACGTTCCAATATTTTTGCATGGAAGAAAAAAGGCGTTCGGTAGAAATTACGAAGTATACTCCACTCCTGCTCTTGCACAACGGGTGGTAGCTGAAAGAGATCACCGATATAGATCATCTGTACTCCACCGAAAGGTGTATGTGGCCGTTTGCGAATGTGGCGAAGTACTGTATCGATCGCATCCAGCACATCGCAGCGTACCATAGAAATTTCATCGATGATCAACACCTCAATCTCTTCAAACAGCTCACGCTTATCCTGGTGCAGGCGAAGATTTTGCAATAATGAGTATGCATCTGACAGTGCATTGCTATCGGTGTTTCGTTGTGGAATGGGAATGAAAGGCGTAAACGGTAATTGAAAAAATGAATGGATCGTTACGCCTCCACAATTAATGGCAGCAATACCGGTAGGTGCGACAACCACACTCTTCTTCGGGGAATGCTCTTTTATATACTTGAGAAACGTTGTTTTACCGGTGCCAGCTCTGCCGGTGATGAATATATGGCGATCGGTTTGATTAACAAGATTGGCGGCTAACGTAAAGATCGCATTGTTGTCTAACGGGTTCATCGCAGCTAACTAAATATTTTCCCACAGATTTCACAGAAAGGCACAGAAAATAAATTAGCTCCCGCAAAAAAAATCTCCCACAGAATTCACAGAAGATCACAGAATAAAATGCACACCGTAAACTTACATCCATGCTTCCAGCAGCTGGTAGCTAGCGGCCAGAAGCCAATTTACACCAGGTATTCAAACAGGTTCTCGTTCTGATTGACGAGTGTATAATTGAGTTTGTGGCTGTCCATGCGGTCGATCAGTGACTTAAAATCTTCTGTTGATTTTACTTCTATACCGATCAATGCCGGCCCTGTTTCTTTGTTGTGTTTCTGAATAAATTCGAAGCGAACAATGTCATCGGTAGGACCGAGTATCTGGTTCACAAATTCTTTCAGGGCTCCCGGGCGTTGTGCGAAGCGCACGATAAAATAATGTTTGAGACCTTCGTATAGCAGCGAGCGTTCCTTGATCTCCTGCATGCGGTCTATATCGTTATTACCACCGCTGAGTATGCAAACAACTTTTTTGCCTTTGATCTGCTCGGCATATTGATCGAGTGAAGCAATTGCCAGTGCACCCGCAGGCTCTGCTACAATAGCATCCTGGTTATACAGCTGAAGTATAGTGGAGCTTACTTTTCCTTCGGGAACCAGCAGCATGTCGCTAAGTGTGTCCTTACACAGCGAGAAGGTAAGATCGCCTACACGCTGCACAGCGGCACCGTCTACGAAGCGCTGTATTTTTTCGAGCTTTACAGGCTGGCCTGCTTTCAATGCTTCCTTCATGGAGGGTGCACCAGCAGGTTCTACACCTATAATTTTTGTTTGGGGAGAATAGGTTTTAAAGTACTCGCCTACACCGGCACAGAGTCCTCCGCCACCAATGGGCACAAAGATATAGTCTATACCGGATACCTCGTCCAGAATTTCCTTGGCAACGGTACCTTGCCCTTCAATCACTTTAATGTGGTCGAACGGAGGTATAAATACCATGTTATTTTGTTTGGTATACTCCAATGCGTGCGCCTGGCATTCATCGAAAGTATCGCCGGTGAGTACGATTTCAATATTCTCGCCACCAAACATCTTTACCTGGTTAATCTTCTGCTTGGGCGTAATAGCCGGCATATAGATCACACCTTTTATATCCAGATATTTGCAGGCAAACGCTACACCTTGTGCATGGTTTCCGGCACTGGCGCACACTACCCCACGGTTGCGCTGCTCCTGCGTAAGGCTTTGAATAAGGTTGAAGGCACCGCGTAATTTATAGGAGCGCACTACCTGGAGGTCTTCACGCTTCACATAAATCTCAGCTTTGAATTTTTCGGAGAGTTTACGATGGAACTGCAGCGGTGTTTTCAACACAACGGACTTCAATACATCCGCGGCTGCATTAATGTTAAGGGTATTTGTTTGTGTTATAGATGACATAGAATTTCCCACGCTCCGATCACGCCTGTACCGGTTGTGCCTTCTCTCAAGTCAGAGAGAAGGCATCCGGTATCAATGATGTTTACTTTACAATTAGTTTATCATGCTGGCTTCCACCTGCTGCTTCTCCGGACGGAGCGCGCGCACAGCGGCACCTGCCTGCCACAGTTCGCTTTCGCGAAGCTCTTTCAGCTCTTCGGCAAGTTTCTCACGATAATCAGGCTTGCTGCAAGTTTCGATCGTACGTTTTGCTTCAGCACCTGATTCTACGCTCTCATACAATTCTTTGAACACGGGAAGCGTAGCGGCTTTGAATTTCTTTTTCCAATCCAGTGCACCACGTTGAGCTGTTGTCGAGCAGTTAGCATACATCCAGTCCATGCCGTTTTCTGCCACCAGTGGCATCAATGATTGTGTTAACTCTTCCACCGTTTCGTTGAACGCTTCGGAAGGAGTATGTCCTTTTGCACGCAACACTTCATATTGTGCTTCAAATATACCTGCGATAGCACCCATCAGTGTACCACGCTCGCCCGTAAGGTCAGAGTATACTTCTTTTCTGAAATCTGTTTCGAACAAATAACCTGCACCTACACCGATACCCAATGCTATAGCTTTGGTCTTTGCATTACCGGTTGCATCCTGGAACACAGCGTAGCTGGCGTTGATACCTTTACCTTGCAGGAACAATCTGCGCACAGAAGTACCTGATCCTTTAGGAGCAGCCAGAATTACATCTACATCTGCCGAAGGAATAATGTTTGTCTGGTCTTTGAATGTTATACCAAAGCCGTGTGAGAAATATAGTGTCTTGCCTTTCGTGATGTAAGGCTTGATCGTAGGCCACAGCTCGATCTGACCTGCATCTGAAAGCAGGAACTGGATAACGGTGCCTCTTTTGGCAGCCTCTTCAATTTCAAACAATGTTTCGCCAGGAACCCAACCATGTTCAACCGCTTTGTCCCAGGTCTTGGATCCTTTACGTTGACCGATGATCACTTTAAAACCATTGTCACGAAGGTTAAGGGCCTGTGCAGGACCTTGTACGCCATAACCGATGATCGCGATGGTTTCATTCTTCATTACTTCCAATGCTTTTTCCATCGGGAATTCTTCGCGCGTTACTA
The DNA here is from genome assembly GCF_036786105.1 of Ohtaekwangia sp. Classification (NCBI taxonomy): domain Bacteria; kingdom Pseudomonadati; phylum Bacteroidota; class Cytophagia; order Cytophagales; family Fulvivirgaceae; genus Ohtaekwangia; species Ohtaekwangia sp. The sequence goes on along the minus strand of NZ_DAIQRQ010000056.1, from coordinate 14,950 downwards.
CTTCTTCTATGGTTCCTCCGAAATTAATCTTTGCCATTTTTATTGTGTTTAAGTTTTTACGTGTTTTCTGTTTGTAGTTGATTGCTGGATTTATACAGCTTGTGCGTTGTGTTTGGCGCTCAGCTCGCAGTAAAGATCACTGCCGGCATAATATACCGCGTGCTCTACTTCGATCAGTTTTTCTACCTGATGCTTTACTTTTTCCATCATGTCTTCGGTGGTAAAGAGTAACAGCACCGCTACACCTCTGCGGAAATCATCTTCTGCTTCGTGGGCGATAAGGCGTTTTATTCTTACTCTTCTCCGGTTCAGAATATTTACAATCCGGTTCAATACCGAAAAGTTATTATCTGAATGTATTTCTAATGTGAAGTCCTGTTTCATAAAATAGTTTCTAGGTACTGGCTATGAGCCACTAGTGGTGTGGGAGTGTGAGAAAATACATGCGTGTGTTACCTGTTAGCAGGGAGGTGCTTCGAGAAGTACATCGGCTACACCCGCGCCAGCAGGCACCATTGGGAAGACGTTGTCTTCTTTGCCTACTACTACTTCGAGGAAGTACGATGTTTTAGAATCGAGCATCTCTTGCAATGCACTTTGCAGATCTTCGCGGACTTCTACTTTACGCGCCTTGATGTTATAGGCACCTGCCAGCTTGATGAAGTCAGGGTTTGTCATCTCGGTAAACGAGTAACGCTTACCGTGGAACAGTTGCTGCCACTGACGCACCATGCCGAGGAAGCTGTTGTTCAGCACCAGTATCTTTACCGGTATCTCGTATTGCATGATGGTACCAAGTTCTTGTACTGTCATCTGATAACCACCGTCACCAATCACAGCAATGACCTGATTCTGGGGCTTAGCCAGTTTTGCACCGAGTGCCGCTGGTAAAGCAAATCCCATGGTGCCGGCACCACCGGAAGTAACACAGGTTCTTGGATTTTTATATTTATAGTAACGTGATGTTACCATTTGGTGCTGCCCTACATCGGTTACAACAATCGCCTCGCCTTTGGAAAGGCTGGAGAGATTGCTGATCACTTCACCCATCGTAATTTTCTCGGATGGATTGCATTCGCGGTGAATGACTTTGTTATACTCGATGTCATTGAGCTTGTGGAAACTGTCAACCCACTCGGTATGTTTACCGGCATTGCATTTCTGGATCAATGCCTCCAATGCTTCTTTTGCATCAGCGTGTATGAACGCATTAGTCTTGATGATCTTGTCGATCTCTGCTTTATCAATATCGATGTGTACTACCTTCGCCTGTTTGGCATATTTACTTACGTTACCAGTAACGCGATCGTCAAAGCGCATACCGATGCCGATGAGCACATCACATTCATTGGTGTTTACATTGGGGCCATAGTTACCGTGCATGCCGAGATACCCTACATAGTTAGGATGATCGGTCGGGAAAGCTCCAAGCCCGAGCAGAGTACAAGCCACTGGTATACCTGTCTTCTCTGAGAAGGCAATCAACTCCTTCGTTGCACCTGATAATAATATACCTTGCCCTGCCAATATATAGGGGCGCTTTGCACTGTTGATCAGCTCCGCAGCTCTATCAACCTGTGCCGGCTGCAATACCGGATTGGGTTTATAGGTGCGAATGCCTTCACATTTTTTATACTCGACCTCATCGATCATTTCGTTCTGTGCATTCTTGGTAATATCGATCAGCACAGGACCTGGTCGGCCAGTCTTCGCTATATAAAAAGCTTTTGCTACGGCAGGCGCTATATCTTTTGCTTCTGCTACCTGCACATTCCATTTTGTTACCGGTAGCGTGGTATTGATCACATCCGTTTCCTGGAAAGCATCGGTTCCCAGCAGGTGAGCAAATACTTGTCCGGTAATACACACCAGTGGTGTTGAATCGATCAGTGCATCGGCAAGACCTGTTACCAGGTTTGTTGCGCCCGGCCCTGACGTTGCAAACACCACACCGGCTCTGCCCGACACACGTGCAAAACCTTGCGCGGCATGAATAGCACCTTGCTCGTGGCGCACCAATATATGGTTCAGTTTATCGGAATAGCTATAGAGTGCATCGTATACCGGCATGATCGCGCCACCCGGATATCCGAAAATTATATCGACACCTTCTGCAACCAGGGAATTCAGCAATGCTTCCGAGCCGGAAATTTTTTTCTTCTGTTGAGTTTCCTTTTCAACAGCAGGTTTAGTCTTCGTCAGTAACGCATCCATCAGCAGCAGTTTTTACTTGTTTGGCATACTTCAATAAAATTCCATTCTTGGCATTCAGTCCTGGTTGCTTCCAGGCTGCTTTACGTTTGGCTATCGTCTGATCATCTACCAACAGATTGATGGTATGTTTCTGCACATCGATCTCGATCAGGTCGTCATCTTCTACGAGGGCTATCACACCGCCTTCAAAGGCTTCGGGAGTAACGTGACCAATCACAAATCCATGTGAACCTCCGGAGAAACGTCCATCAGTAATCATGGCTACGGATTTACCAAGACCCGCACCCATAATAGCAGACGTTGGCTTTAACATCTCCGGCATACCGGGGGCACCTTTCGGGCCTACGTAGCGGATCACCACTACATCGCCCGCTTTCACGCGACCACTTTGTATACCATTCACCAACTCGAACTCTCCGTTGAATACGCGGGCGGTGCCTTTGAACTTCTCGCCTTCTTTACCGGTGATCTTTGCCACAGAACCTTTCTCTGCCAGATTACCATAGAGTATCTGCAAGTGTGCTGTAGGCTTCAGCGGTTTTTCGATCGGGTATATAACATCCTGCTTGGCAAAGTCGAGGGAAGGAACATCCTTTACATTCTCGGCTAAAGTTTTACCGGTTACCGTGATACAATCACCATGCAGGAATCCTTTCTCCAGCAGATATTTCATTACGGCAGGCACACCTCCGATTTTATGAAGCGCATCCATCAGGTATTTACCGCTTGGCTTAAAGTCAGCGATCAATGGAGTTTTGTCGGATATACGCTGGAAATCTTCTTGTGTGATCTTCACATTTACCGATTTGGCCATGGCAATGAGGTGAAGCACGGCATTGGTTGAACCACCAAGTGCCATCACCACGGTTATTGCATTTTCAAATGCTTTGAACGTCATGATGTCGCGTGGCTTGAGATCAAGCGCCAGCAGGTTTCTGATCGCTTTACCAGCTGCTACACATTCTGTTCTCTTGTCATCGCTCAATGCAGGATTGGAAGAAGAGTATGGCAATGACATGCCTAACGCTTCAATAGCAGATGCCATGGTGTTAGCCGTATACATACCACCACACGCACCGGCACCCGGACAGGAGTTCTTTACTATACCTTTAAAATCTTCCGGCGAAAGATTACCCGCCATCTTTTGCCCGAGCGCTTCAAACGCCGAGATGATGTTGAGCTCTTGTCCTTTCCAGTGACCACCGGCAATGGTTCCGCCATATACCATAATCGCGGGGCGATTTAATCTTCCCATCGCGATCAGTGCACCGGGCATATTTTTATCGCAGCCTACTACAGCGATCAATCCATCGTAGTATTGTGCTCCGCATACGGCTTCAATTGAATCAGCAATGATCTCACGGCTTACGAGCGAATAACGCATGCCTTCTGTGCCGTTGCTCATACCATCGCTTACACCAATGGTGTTGAAAATCAGCCCGACCAGGTCGTTATCCCACACCGCTGTTTTTACATCCTGCGCCAGGTCGTTGAGGTGCATGTTACACGTGTTGCCATCGTAGCCCGTACTCACAATGCCTACCTGCGCTTTCTGCATGTCGTCATCGGTAAGGCCTATGCCGTATAGCATAGCTTGTGCAGCTGGCAAGGTTGGATCTTGCGTTAATGTCTTGCTGTACTTATTCAGTTCTTTACTCACGTTTTTTGGTTAATGATTCGTTTAAAAAATTCTTCCCTGCTTTTTCTTACTTCAAGTATTCGTGTCGCAGATAATGGAAGTATCCCGAAGGATACTCCACATTTCCACGGACATCTGGTTGTTTAGATGATTACGTAACTAAATGATTTCTCGAGCACCTGGCATTTGTAAGCCTCCTGCACGGTAGCGCCAAGACTATCGTACCAGGGCTTGCCGAAAGGTTTAGCATCGATCGATTCAATGCCCACGATCTCTGCTGCCGTACCGCATAGAAATGCGCTATCAGCGGTTTCGAGTTCTTCAACTTTTATCTGTTTTTCCTTTACCGGTATATCCAGCTCGCGGCAAATGTTGATCACCGTTTGGCGGGTTATACCCGGAAGTATATGTCCAAGTGAAGGAGTATAGAGCACACCGTCTTTTTCCATAAAGAAATTGGCACCGGGTGCTTCTGCGATGTTGCCTTCCATGTCGAGCATCAGGGCTTCATCATATCCTCTTACTTTTGCTTCGCTTGTTGCCAGGATGGAGTTTACATAATGACCGGTAACTTTTGCCTCCATTTTGAGTGAATTGGGGTTGGGGCGTTGGTAGGACGAGATGCACATTTTCAGTTGCTTGTCTCCATGATATTTATCCCACTCCCATGTACACATCATCAGGTATACTTCATCGGTGTGTGTCAATTGCATGTTGGGACCACAGTATACCAAGGGGCGTATATAAGCATCGCCTATGTCGTTTTTCTCTAACAATTGATAGGCGATCTGTACAAGCTCTTCTGTTTCATAGTGGAAAGGAATTCCTACCAGGGCACAACTTTTTTTCAGACGCTCGAAGTGCTCGTAAGCTTTGAAGATCTTTACACCATTCATCGTCTGATAGGCACGGATCCCTTCGAATGCACCAAACCCATAGTGTAGCGACTGGCTGTACAGGTCTGTATGTGCATCAACCGCTTTTATGAATTTCCCATTCAGGAATAAGATCGTGTCTTTCGTGTAGTACATAATTTACAACTGTTAGTTTGTAATTTCTTATATAAAACAAAACCGCCCCGAGGCTATCGGGGCGGTCTGTGATGTTCTGTTTAAAATGTTAAATCACTATCGCCCCGGCGGGTTTGACCAGTAGGATGTTCACGATAATGATGAGCACAGTAAGGCTGTTCAACTCCGTAGAGTTTAACAAGCGTTCGGTGATTCTTTGATTCTTCATCATAAAATTCTGTGCGAGTACAATTGTCACAAATAAACTCGTATCGTTCAAGCGAAACGAGAAAAATATTTGAAAATTTCGCTAAAAACGAATGTTAGCTTCTGCTTACAGGCGTTCGCTCTGAGCAAAATATACCTTCCCATGGCATCACTTTCCGCGGCACAAAACAGTGTGTTGGCAACATCATTCGTCCTTCAAAACGGCTACCGGGTTGGTAAGCGCTGCTTTAATAACATGATAACTGGTAATGATCCACGCGGTTGCTAATATACTGGCTCCTGCTATAACAAATGGCCACGCAGATATCGGCACACGATACTGAAACTCCTGCAGCCAATGGTTAAGTCCCCAGATACAAAGTGGCGTACTCAGTACAATCGCGGAAACAATCAACAACGTATAATCTTTCACAATCAATATCCATATACTGGTAACAGAAGCACCCACTACTTTGCGTATACCAATTTCTTTGGTGCGCTGCTCCAGCGTATAGATAATCATACCGAGTAATCCAAAGCATGCTATCAGTATTGCCAGGCCTGCAAAAACGGTAAGGGCATGACCAAACTTTTCTTCCGATTGGAAATTCCGATCGAATGAGTCATCCACAAAATCATATTGAAAAGGATTATTACCGGCAAACTGTTTCCAATCGCTCTCTACAGAAGCCACCAATGATTTTACGGACTCTACATCCTCTGCTTTGAAACGCATCACAGCAAACTGTTGTCCAACGGAAAACACGTTGCTATTGATATGAAATATAGCCATGGGTTGTATCGGTTGGTTGAGTGACCAGTAATTGAAGTCGCGCACTACACCGACCACTTCGTAAAATCCTTGCCGCGGATATTCAATGCGCTTTCCGATCACGCTCTCATCTGCATTCCATCCCAAAGCGCGCACGGCTGTTTCATTAAGGATAACGCGATCTTTATCGCCCGGTATATCTTTGGAGAACACCCGACCTGCTTTGAGATCCAATCCAAGCGTTGATGTGAATTGTTCATCGGCTTTGAGGTAATTGATGGGTGTAATTTTTCCGGATCCTTCGGCACTGAACTGATCGCCATCGTAGATATAGGGTGGCACAGCGCTGCACCACGATGCTTTTTGTACGCCTTTTATATTTTCAAGTGCATTGATAAAAGTTTCCTTGTCGTTGATCCACTCTACGCGGTTAACTACCATCAGATTTTCGCGATTGAAGCCTATATCTTTTTGTGCCAGGTACCTGATTTGCTGAAACACTACAATCGTACAAACGATCAGCACCATCGAAATGATGAACTGAAATGTTACCAGCCCGTTGCGCAATGCTTTACCTTGTTTACCGGTACGCACTTTTCCTTTCATCGCCTCCACGGGCGAAAATTTACTGAGGAATATAGCCGGGTAACTTCCGGAGAGTAAACTCATCACTACGATCAGCGCCAGCAATATCCAGAGTATGCTGAAATCTTGCAGCAGGTTCAAATGAAGATCATTGCCCGTAAGCACATTGAAGAATGGCAGCATGATCTGCATCAATCCAAAGCCCACCAATGCTGCGAAGCAACAAAACATGAAAGCCTCTGAAAAGAAATGTAGTGCCAATTGAAATTTATCAGAGCCCATGATTTTCCGCAAGCTTGATTCCTTAATTCTGCGCGTATACTGGGCAGTAGACAAATTCATAAAATTGATACACGACAGCAGGATGATCAGTACTTCCACACCAATAAGGGTATATACTGTATTGATATTACCAACATTATTCAACCGGTTATAAACGTTGGTTGAATGCAGGTGAATGGATGTAAAGGGTTGCACAAACAGATTCCATTCCTTTCCGCTTTTGATATAGTCATCAAACGATTGGTTCATTACGCGTTGCAGTGTTCCTTCAGCATACTTGCGTGGCAAAGTCGCCAGTTTTGCCTGAAGCTCGGTGGCGGAAGCACGCTCATCGAGCAACACAAAAGTTTCGAAGGTAGTCCACAGCCAGAGGTCATTCGAGCGCATCACCGCCGGAAAGCTGTTCATGGAAATCAGTATATCAAACTGGATATAGGAGTTATCCGGAACATCTTTTACAATAGCTGTTACTTCACCCGTTTGTTTCAAGCTATCCGGTCCGAACTGCATAAGTTTACCTACGGGTTCTTCGCTGCCAAAGTATTTCTTCGCGGTAGATTCTGTCAATATCAGCGAGTGTGTTTTTCTCAGTGCTGTTTTGGCATCACCTTTCACCAATGGAAAAGTAAATACATCGAAGAAGTTGGAGTCAACAGCCAGTATATTTCCTTCGTCAAACGATTTTATACCGTCCTTGCCTTCTGTATATGTTACCAGAAAATTTCCGGGAGGATGGATGCGGGTAACTTCTTTTACTTCGGGTATATCGGTTTTTATAGCATAGGCAACACCAGGACCCAGCGAAGCAAACTGCTTGTCGTCTTTCTCTCCCCAGATAAATGTCTGGTTGATGCGATAGAGGTTCGGAGCGTTTACATGGAAGGTATCATGGCTAAATTCATGCTGCACATACAGGTATATCAGCAGCGTGCTCACAATACCGGCGGTGAGACCAACGAGGTTAATGAATGAGAATAACTTTTGACGTTTTATATTCCGGATAAAGAGCAGGAAATAGTATTTGATCATACCAGCAAAATTTGAAAGGCTGTAAGACAAAGGTCATACCACCTGCGAAATTAACTCAGAAACGGGATTTTGGAATGAGGAGGCCGTCCGGTATCAGGGAGCAATGTTCGATTCCGGACTTAAAAATGTCCCCATAAACGAAAATGCAAAAGCCTCACAGAAGCATGAAACCACAGACTAAATGCACAGGCGCTGTTATCTGTTA
>NZ_DAIQRQ010000056.1:0-6907 GCF_036786105.1 Ohtaekwangia sp. | reverse complement strand
AGCCTCACAGAAGCATGAAACCACAGACTAAATGCACAGGCGCTGTTATCTGTTATCTGTTACAGGTTATTAGTTACAGGTTAAGAGTTGATAACTAATTACCGGTAACAGGTAACGAAATAAAGAACAAGGAATATCGAAGTATGGGCTACACACATGCCCTTCTCCCACACATCTAGCAGCTGGTAGCTTGCGGCTAGCAGCCACTCCCAACTATCCAAGGTATTCTACAATGCCATCGCGAATAGCTGTGAATGTTTTCACGAGCGTTTCTTCATCTTCTTCCAGCAGTGTTACGCGGAAGCCTTGCAGCTCGGAGCAGAATGATGATATAGGCACTACGCATACACCTTTTGCGGCGAGCAGATAGTATACAAAACGCTTGTCGAGGGCTATATCTTTGCGCGGGGTGCCGTCTGCATTGTTCACCCAGCCATCCACGAGTTTGCTTACTTCTGCATTTTTGATGCTCAGTTTCTGTGTAGGCTTCAAACTACCTTCGCGGAAGATAATGGTGTTATAGAATGCACCAAACGTTTCATTGAAGGTGAGTTGAGGAACCGTGCCAAGTATATCAGAAATGATCTTGCTTCTGCGACCTATATTCTTATTGGTGTCTTCGCGATATATTTTAAAACGCGGATCACCCAGAATTTTTGGTATCGCGAGCTGCGGTAATTTTGTGGAGCACACTTCAATCATTTTGGCATTATCCAGCGCCTGACAGAAGCGGTTGAAGTCTTCATCTTTGTCGCGGTTATAGTATTCCATCCAGCCGCAGCGTGCACCCGGCCAGGGCAATTCCTTGGATATACCTTTCATGGATATACCGGGCACATCTTCAATGATCTCCGCCAGCGAATACGCACGCGCTCCGTTGTATGTGATGTTGATATAGATTTCATCGGCCAGCAGGAACAGGTTAAACTCTTTCGCGATCTCCACAATGCGCCTGAGTGTTTCCAGTGGATATACCATGCCCGTAGGATTATCCGGGTTGATGATGAGTATACCCACTACATTCGGATTATACTTTACTTTATTGTAAAGATCATCCAGGTCCGGATACCACTTGTTATTGGGATCGAGTCTATAGGTAAGCGGCTCATGCGCTGCGTGTGCAGCCTCGGCACTGGAATGTGTAGAGTATGCCGGTGACGGACCGATGACACGCGAGGTGCGTGAAATGAACTGATAGGCTTTGGAAATAGCATCGCCCAAGCCATTGAAGAAACATATATCATCGGAAGTAATTTGCACACCTCCCATCGCGTTGGTTTGCTTCGCAAGGAACTCGCGGGTTTCAAGCATACCTTTGGATGGGCAGTAGCTATAGGTATCATCCTGCTTCATGAGATCGGAGATGATATCTTTGATCCACTGCGGAAGTTTGTGGTGCTTCTGGATCGGGTCGCCAATGTTTTCCCACGAGATGGCCACACCGAGTTTCTTCAACTGGTCGGCTTTCTTTACGATCTCACGAATCTCGTAGCTTAACTCCTTGGCACCTTCACTTAATAACTTCTGTCGCATGTTTCAAAAATTGAAGCAGCGATGTTGGCAGTTTTGCAGGAAGGATTCAAGCAGATTGCTTAAAAAATTTTTATAACAAGTGTTTGGTAGTGAACGCAGGAGTCAGTACAAAAAAAGCTCCCGCAGATTTCGCAGATTAACGGAGATAAAAATGCGCACGATGAAATTCGTGCTCACACACCAGCAGCCAGTAGCTTGCAGCCAGCTGCTTTTCTCACTTTCTCACCAAACTCACCACATTCTCAACATGCATAGTGTGGGGAAACATATCTACCGGCTGCACAGCTACTATAGTATATTTCTCATCCAGTATTTTCAAGTCGCGGGCTTGTGTGGCGGGGTTGCAGCTTACGTATACTATCTTTTTAGGCGCAGCCTTTAACAGCATTTTACACACATCTTCGTGCATGCCGGCACGTGGAGGGTCGGTAATCACTGTATCCGGGCGACCGTGTTTATTCAAAAAGTTATCGTCCAGTAAATCTTTGATATCTCCTGCGTAAAAATCAGTGTTGGTGATATTGTTGATCTGCGAATTTACTTTGGCATCTTCAATAGCCGCAGCTACATATTCAAGGCCTACAACTTTTTTAGCCTGGCTGGCAACGAAGTTAGCAATAGTCCCTGTGCCGGTATATAAATCGTATACCAGTTCATCGCCTTTCAGCTCAGCCATTTTCCACGCTACTTTATATAGCTCGAACGCCTGATCGGAGTTGGTCTGGTAAAAAGATTTTGGCCCTACGCGAAACTGGAGTATACCTGATCCATCAGGCTTCGGCATCGACTCGGTGATATAGGGATTACCTTTCCAGCAAACTATATTGAGGTCAGCAAATGTATCGTTCTTCTTGCCGTTGATCACATAGTTGAACGAAGTGATCCGGGGAAAATCTTTTTCAAGACGATGCAGTATACGTTCTATCCATTCCATTTTGTCGTACGTTACCTGCAGAATGATCATTACTTCACCAGTATTTGCTGTGCGTATAGTAATGGTGCGAAGGAATCCGATTTGCTTGCGCAGATCGAAGAACGGTATAGATGCTTTCAGTGCTTCATCTTTCACAGCAAGACGTATAGCATTGGAGGGATGGGGTTGCAAGTGACACTCTTGTACATCAAACACAAGATCATATTTCCGCGGTATATGATAGCCGAGTGCAACATCATTTGCCGTATGAAGATTCTCCACCCATCCGTCAGGCGACTCTGCTTTACGTGCGGTGAGTTCTTCCTTCGTAAGCCAGCGTTGAGCGGAAAATGTATAGTCGAGCTTATTTCGGTAGTAACGCGTTTGGGTGGAGCCTATAATCGGATCGATTGCAGGCAGTTCGAGCCCACCGATACGTTCAAGATTATCCACTACCTGTTTCTGCTTATACAGTAACTGTGTGGGGTAATTAATGTGTTGCCACGAGCAGCCTCCACACAATCCGAAGTGTATACAGAAAGGATTTTCACGATCGGGCGATAATTTTCTTACAGCCGTAACGGATCCCTCTAAAAAACTGCTCTTGATTTTGGTAATGCGTGCATCTACCGTATCTCCGGGGGCGCCACCCTGTAAAAAGATCACCTTTCCTTCTACACGCGAAACGCATTTGCCCTCAGATGCCATGGTTTCGACTACAAGATTTTCAATTATGTCTCCTTTTCGCATAAAGTCCGCAAAATACAAAGCAGCCGCGTTTTTCCACCTCGTCCTTATTCTCTATATTTATTGTCCTTGCCAGAAACCGTATGAAAAGATTTTTAGTGTTGATATTCTGCCTGGTCACGTTTCCTGTTGCTGCTTCGCACATTGTTGGCGGTGAATTTGAACTACAGTACGCGCCCATTGCCAGCGATGCCTTCCGTTACAAGCTGAACCTGATCATTTACTTCGATGAGATCAACGGGCTCCAAGACAACAAACTGCAGGACAAGATCATTACAGCCCGCATATTCCGCTATGCTGATAATGCTTTTATTCGCGATGTATCCATCCCCTTTATATACGACTCACTCGTAAAATATACCCAGCCAAAGTGTACTATTTCGCAGCTTAAAACAAGCAAGATGTTTTATAGTACCTACATTACGCTGGATTCAAAAACATTCAGTCACCCCGATGGATATTATATCATTTGGGAGCGCTGCTGTCGTAATTATACCATCGCCAATATTTCCAGCACCAATCCTCAGATCGATCCATCGGGTGCAGCAGGGCAAACGTTCTATCTGAAGTTTCCTCCGGTAATGATGAATGGAAAACAATTTATCAACTCAACGCCGCATCTGTTCCCTCCCTTGAGTGACTATGCTTGTGTTGATCTACCTTACTATGCAGATTTTGCCGGAACAGATGAAGATGGCGACTCGCTTGCCTATACAATGGTAACGCCATTCAGTACACACACCACGGATGCATACCCGCCACTTAACCCTGCACCGTACCCCGAAGTAAAATGGCGAAATCCATTCAATGTGTCGAATGTAGTGAATGGTCATCCAACCCTGCACATTAGTAACAAGGGTTTACTTACTGTCACTCCCAGTCGGCCGGTAGGACTCTTTGTATTTGCTGTGAGGTGTGAGGAGTTCAGAAATGGAATCAAGATCGGAGAAGCAAGGCGCGACTTCCAGATGCTGGTAGTAGACTGCCCTATACCGTATCCTCCGGAGATCACCGGAAAAAAATTAACCGATGCCACCTATACCTATAAGAAGAACATGACGGTGTCGTTCGCAAATACAGTTAGCGATGCAGACCGTTGTATCGAAATACAAGTATACGATAAAGATGCTACTGAAGCGGCTGACAATTACCAGGAGAACATTAGTCTTAAGGTTATCCCGCTAGGCTTCAATAAAAACGTGAGTGATATACTTCCTGTTCCCAGCACGGCATTGCTTACTAAAACCGACAGCACCACTACGTTTCGCATTTGCTTTGATGAATGCCCTTATATAGAAGGACCTTTTACCGTGGGAATTATTGCTTACGATGACGCCTGCGCTTTACCGTTGCAGGATACGCTTAAAGTGCTGGTAAATATTGTACCGCCTGCCAACCATAATGCCCGCTATGTTACTGCAGATATAACAAAAACAGTAAATGAAGGATCGCCTGTGCAAAAGTGGCTGATCAAGGCCGTAGATGAAGATGGTGATCACATGACACAGACCATCATTCCGGGTATAGGTGTTGATCTGGCAAGTGCTGGTATAACAGTTACTCCGCTCGGACAACAAGGTGATACACTCTACAGCGAGCTTGCCTGGGATCCGCGCTGTAATGTTTACGACTTTACCAATCGCACAAGCTTCGATATAAAATTGCAGGTAGAGGATGACGACAAATGTGGATTTAGCCACCCCGATTTTCTACCGGTAAATCTTACCATTGTATTACCGGGCAATCATAAGCCCACCATATTTTCGCCCGAGCTTACCAACAGCGATCCTGCTATTGACACTGTAAATATAGAACGCAAAATAAATCAGTCGCTGGTGTTTCATGTAAATGGCAATGATATTGACAACGATAAGCTTGTATTGACGGGTACCGGTAAAGGTTTCAGTTTAGCTGATTATGGTATAACGTTTCCAGGCGCTACTGATTACGGTAACGTGAGCTCACTCTTTACCTGGAATATTCGCTGTGATAATGTGAACCTCGATGCCAAAGACAAATTTACATTTGTATTTCTCGTAGCCGACAATGAAAACAAATGCCGTTTTCGTTATTCCGATACGTTAGTAGTAAATGTTACTGTTATTCCTCCCGATAATACAGCACCCGAATTAAAAGTGGCCAGTACAAATCCGGAACTGGTATTGACCGCCGATAACGCTATGAATGTTACGCTGGGACAGGAGATCGATTTGAGCCTTACGGGTATAGATTTCGATACAAGTCCTGAAGCCGATTTGTTACAGATAAAACTGGTATCAGCGACCGGCAACGTAGCGCCACAAGGCTATAGCTTTACAGCGGCTGAAGGTCGCGGCACTGCACAGGGCACATTTATATGGAAACCGGAGTGCGACATTTTTACCAATGGTGTTTACAAGAACGACTATATATTCAGTTTTATACTTTCAGACAACCGGTGCTTCAATGAGAAGGGCGATACGGTAGATGTAAACATCTCTATTAAAGATATACTCCGTGATGATACAGAGTTCCTGCCTCCCAACTTTATTTCTCCCAACGGAGATTCCAAGAACGATTTCTTCGCCATGATGAAACGCGATGCTATTACGGGCGACCTGGTGAATATACTACCACTCGATAATTGCTCCGGCCACTTCGAAGGCATTGTGATCTTTAACCGGTGGGGTCGCGAAGTATTTACCAGCGCAAGCCGCGAGTTTCGCTGGTATGCACCAAGCGAAGCTTCGGGAGTATATTATTATGTTATTAAATATTCTGACAAAGAATATAAAGGCATAATCAACGTGTCGTATTGGGAAGGCCAATCACAGACTCAGCGGTAACAGGCGATTCTGTTTTACATAGGCAGTCACCCCTTTCCAACGGATTTTTATCCACACATCTTTTTTGCCAAGTATCTCCACACGGTGACCAGACTCCACCACGGATATAACGCTTGCTCCAGGCGAAGGGCCATCCATTAAATACGTATTCTCCTGCGACACAATGCCGCTTGCTGCACGTTCACCCAACGTGTTATGCACACCTAATAACGCAAGCACAACCAACAGTGCAGTGATGGAAGGCCACAACATTTCTTTTTTCCGCTTCAAATAAAAACTCAGGCTTAACAGAAATACAGCGAGCGCCATAAGCCCCAGGCCTACAGACCAATGATAATCATTATAGAACGACAAGAATCGACTGGTGTCGGTTTGTTCGTAGCCTTCAAGACTATGCTTATTGGCAAGCTCTTCCATCTTTTCGAGCACAGCCTGATCGTCCGTAACATTATAATAGAGGTTGAGGTAATAGAGCGCTTCGCCCGTGCGCTGCAGTCCTTCTTCTATATAGGCCATCTTCAACAACATAGCAGGCGAAAATTGTTTTTGCTCGAAGATGGTGCGATACTGCTCCAGTGATTGTGTATAGCGTTTGTTTTTAAAGAGCGAATCCGCTTCCGCCAGCCGGTGCGTTGACACCTGCGCAGAGGCTGCAATCACTCCGAAAAAAAATATAGAAAGAATTAAAAGATTTTTTGAAACGCCCCTTTGCATATAATTCAAATCGTATTACTTTTGTGCCCTCAATTACGGCAAAAACTGCAAAATTGACAAGATTCCGTAGCTCAGCTGGTAGAGCATTACACTTTTAATGTAAGGGTCCTGGGTTCGAATCCCAGCGGGATCACAAAAAATGCCTCCTCGATAATCCGGGAGGCATTTTTATTTG
>NZ_DAIQRQ010000055.1:4617-35091 GCF_036786105.1 Ohtaekwangia sp. | reverse complement strand
TTCTTTTAACACTAAAGCCTTTGATAAACTATCAAAGGCTTTTTTATTTATGCTCCTTTCCCTGGAAGGAAATACCAGTTAGTACTAGTAACTCTAGAAAGAGATTCCTAAAAAATAGAATATATCTATTCCGTGTTATTGAATTATATTGTCGGTTATAGTAAGTATTGAACCGTCCAATTTGGTCTGATACTTTTGCAGAGAACGCCACGCAGGGCTTCCTGTAGGAGTTCCATCAAAGTTGAAGCTGGACCCACAACATGGATCTATAAGGTAGAGCCCTGAAGAATGTATATCTACAGATGCACAGGCATTGTTGGGTTGATAGGAACAGTTTCGATCTACGGCATGGTATGTTGTAGGGCTTTCCCGATGAATGATAATTCCCCTGACACCACCGTTGATGCCTTGATAACCTACGGTTCTTAATGAATTATATTGAGGAAGATTGAGATTGATTACAATATCCGGAAAGTGAACGTATGGCATAGCATCGTCACTTAAATCTGAAGAGCAGCTGAATAAACTCAGAAAAACGAATGATTTCCAACGCTTGGGTATATATCTTTTAATATTCATAGAATCCTTTTCCGGATTTTCGTCCGAGGTAACCAGCTTCAATTTTTTGCTGCTGTAATCGGTTGGGTCTGAACTTTGGTTCTTGGTGAAAGGCATTGAACATGGCCTCTGTCACAGAATAATTAATATCGATCCCAATTAAATCCATTAGCTCAAATGGGCCCATCTTAAAGCCACTGCTTTTCATAAGTGCATCAATGGTCTGAAAGTTGGTGACATTATCTTCAGCTATTCTGAGAGATTCTGTATAGAAATGACGAGCTATACGATTTACAATAAAACCAGGCGAATCCTTTGCGATGACGCACGACTTTGAAATTCTGGAACTAAAGTCTTTTAATAATTCGATTGTAGTACTGTCGGTGGCGACCCCTATTACGATTTCCACTAGCTTCATGGCTGTGGCAGGATTAAAAAAGTGGAGCCCGGCAAATCTTCCGGGATGTTTAAGAGCCGAAGCAATTTGAGTTATTGAAAGGGATGATGTATTGCTCAGCAGGATACAATCTTGCCCATTGATTTTTTCAAGCTCGGAAAAAATCTTTTGTTTGATATCAAGCTTTTCAATGACAGCTTCTATTGCTAAATCGACCTGCAGGGTTCGAAAGTCTCCAACAGCCTCTATTCGGTTTATACTAATGTCTTTCTGCTCTGAGGTAATTCGACCTCTTTCAACGTTTGTCTCCAAATTTTTTCGAATGGAAGCTATTGCCGTTTTAGTGAGTTCAGGTTGAACGTCATAAAGCATCACTGCGTACCCCGATGAAGCAAGAAGTTGGGCAATTCCCTGTCCCATGGTGCCAGCTCCGATTACGGCAATGGTCTTTATGTTTTCAGTGGTCATGCTATATCACTTGTATGAAATTGCCGCAAGAAACGAATATCGTTTTCCGAATAAAGCCGCAGGTCATTTACCTGGTAACGTAATTGAGTAACACGTTCAATGCCCATTCCAAAGGCAAAGCCAGTATATTCCCGAGGGTCTATTCCACAGTTTTTCAAAACGTTTGGATGTACCATACCTGCTCCGGCAATTTCTACCCACCCACTTCGCTTGCAAACCACGCATCCTTCACCTTTACAGATAAGACAAGTAACATCGATCTCTGCACTGGGCTCCGTGAATGGGAAAAAGGAGGGTCTTAACCGAAGCTTTATATCTTTTCCATACATTTCCTTGGCGAAGTGGAATAAAGTCTGTTTTAAATCAGCGAAGCTCACATTTTTATCTACATACAAACCCTCCACCTGGTGAAAGAAACAGTGTGCTCTGGCAGAAATAGCCTCATTTCTATAAACACGACCTGGCATAATGGCTCGTATAGGAGGCTTCTGCTTTTTCATAAGCCTGATCTGTACATTAGAGGTGTGTGTGCGGAGTAAAATATCTTGTGTTCCGGTTGTTCCTTTTTTCTCAATAAAAAACGTGTCCTGCATTTCACGAGCAGGGTGGTTCTCAGGGAAATTAAGAGCTGAGAAGTTATGCCAGTCATCTTCAATTTCCGGTCCATCGGCTACATTGAAACCAAGCCTTTCGAAAATCTCAATGATCCGATAGCGCGTTAATGCCAGAGGATGAAGGTTGCCTGTTGTGTTAGGGATTCCGGGCAGCGTAAGATCAATATCGATAGTCTGGGACGGCCCTGAATCCAATTGCTCATTAAGGATGGTTAACTTAGCTTCTGCTGCTTGTTTCAGCTCATTCAATATTTTACCCACCACCTTCTTCTCTTCGGCAGGAATTTGCTTCAACTCTTCAAACAAATCGCCAATAATACCCCTACGACTTACATATCGTAATCTGAAAGTCTCTATGCCTTGTTTATCAGTGGCTGAAAATTCTTCTACTTCCTGAAGAAGGGACTTGATTCTCTCTTGCATGATATCAAATGAATGAGATCAAAAATACAATTTAGAGATGGATTGCCCTAATGAGAATGGTTAGTCTTCTAGTTCCTTGGGGGCCAGTTTACCAAGAATAAGCCGATCAAGAGTAACGCTCAATACGAATGACAATACAATGACACCGGTGAGTATATAGCGCTCCGAAAAATTATGAAATACCAGTGCTAGTGATATGTACAATATCTGTGCTCCACCCAATACAAGTGTAGTCTGGCTGTGGGTCATGCCTAGTCGCATGATGGCGTGATGGATGTGACTTTTGTCTGGTTTGAAAGGTGATTGTCCCTTCAATAGTCTTAGTAAGACAATGCGAAGTGTATCAACCAGTGGTATAATGATAAAGCAAGCAGCTGTGCCGATTGAAGCATTGAAACGATAAGGATAATGTTCAGGCAGATTATAGTTAAGATCGATGAAACGAATCGTTAACATGGCCAGCATCATACCAATAACTAATGCTCCTGTATCGCCCATGAATACTTCAGACGGTTCCCAGTTGAAAATTAGAAAAGCAAAGATTGCTCCTACCATAGAGAATGACAGGATGGAGAAAATAAAGTCATCAATCAGGAAGAACCATACACCAAAAGCAATCAACGACAATGTGGCAATGGTGCCTGCAAGACCATCTAACCCATCGATTAAGTTAAATGAGTTTGTTATAACAATAATAGTGAAATACGTTAAGACATAGCTCACCACATCGGGCATTTCATAAATCCCGAATACTCCGTAAAATGACTTTATGCGCAGATCAAACAAAAAAATGAGGAGTGATGCGGCCATAATCTGGCCCATAAGCTTGATCATCCAGCGAAGAGGCACAAGGTCATCGCGAACACCGATGAAGAAGATCACGGAAAGCGCCACCATTATAAACTTGATGGTGCTCCAGCTCTGAATGTCGATCCAGATCAATGATGAAGAGAAGAATCCGATAAAGATGGCAATGCCACCCATAGAGGGTGTTACTTTCTTATGGATCTTCCTTCTTCCCGGAATATCTACCAGGTTTTTCTGCAAGGAGTATTTAATGATCACCGGAACGATCAGAAAAGCAATGACAAAAGAAGTTGTTGCAGCAGCTAGCTGGATGGCCATAAAAGCAAATAACTTTCAAAAATAGCGAATGCGGATTAAATCGCCATGCTATCCGTGAAACTCATTCCCAATAGGATGGTGTTTTCAATGAATTATACACTAATTACCTTGTTTATACCACGTAACCATCTTCTTTATACCATCTCGTGTGGTATATTTTGGAGTAAATCCTTCTGAGAAAATTTTTCTGGCTGAGTGATAAGTCTGAGTACCAAGCTTTTTGATACGAGCTGTAGAGATAGGTAAATTTTTACCGGTCAGTTTTATAGCCAGATCAAAAGGCAGGCCCAGTAAAATACCCAGAAATGGAGGGACTGTAATTCTTATTTTTTTATTTAATGCTTCTGCGATCAGGTTGCTGATCTCGCGGGCGGTGAGCTGAGGCTCATCTGAATAATTGTATATCGACACGCCCGGCTTTATACGCTCCATTAAGAACAAGGTAGCCTCTACTACGTTTTCCACGTAAGCAATCGATTTTATATTATCAGCTTTGCCCAGGTGAAAATAAAATCCGGAGTCAATTTGCTTGATGAGATTTCTCATGTTAGCCAGGTTGTTTGGACCAAATACAACGGTAGGGCGGATGATTAATACCTTCCGTTCAGCGTCTTCGGCTGCCCATTTCTCAAGAACCCGTTCGCCGGCTAGCTTCGAAGCACCGTAAGGTGAATCTGGCTGCGGCTGCATACTTTCATCAGAGATTGCTTCGCGTATACCATAAACAGCGACTGAAGAATAGAATACGATATTTTTGATGCCAAACGCTGTTGCTTGTTCACAAATAACCCTGGTGCCCTCTTCATTTGTATCGAAGTACTCATCATGTCCGATGCCAAAATCGTGATGCTTAGCCGCGAGAGAGATGATAGTATCAATTTTGTTATTGCTGAGTGCATCGCGTATATCTGCTTCCTTCCGGATATCGCCGGTAATATAGGGAGCAGTATGTTGAAATGCTGGCGCTACCAAGTCAAGATTTATAAAATCTCCAGCGGGTAATAATCTGTGAAAATGACTTCCTATGAAACCGGATCCTCCTGTTAATAATATCTTAGGCATTGGAATCAGTTAGGTTTAAATACTCGTTCACAATTTGTTGATTGATCTTTTTTCGCTCGCTATCAAAGAGCCAACCCCATTTTGTAAAATATACTGCAGCTCCATGAATATTATAGAGCATAAGTTTGAAATTTTTATACGAGCCTTTAGCATAGTAATGATATACCTGCACGGCCGGATAAAATATAGTCTGGTACTGTTGATGAATTCTTCTGGTCAAATCAGCATCTTCAATGTACATAAAGATGGCTTCGTCAAAGAAGCCAACTTTTTGAAGCGACTCTGATCGAAGGAACATAAAGCATCCCGATAGGTAAGGTATGTTCATGATTTTATTGTAGCCACTATCGATAAGCTCGTATCTTTTATTCCTCTCCTTGAATCCGGGAAGCCATGAAAAAAATCTTCTAAGTAAAAGATCAGTTGGGGTAGGCAATAATTTGCAAAGATGCTGTACACTGCCATCAGGATATAGTATTTTCGGCATCACCTGCCCTATGTTCTTGTTTTTTTCCATGTATTGGAATAAATCTTCCAAAACATGCTCGTGAAAATAAATATCCGGATTCAGAACAAGGTGATAGGAAGATTCTTCTACTGCTCTGCGCAATGCAATATTATGAGCTTTGCCGAAGCCAAGATTTTTATTATTGAAGATATACTCGGTTCTGTCGTCTTTCTTTAAAGTTTGCAACTCGTTGGTGGGCGAGTTATCAATCAGATACAATTTGAAATTAAGAGAGCTTTTGTAAACACTATCAATGGCTTGACCAACAATTGCCGGATTTGATTTAAAGAGTACTAATGAAACAGTTAGATCATATTTTTTCATTCTTCCGATTGTGCAGGTGTATAAAAAACAAAGCGTTAAAGAAGGAATAAAGCACAACCCCGGCATGTCTGCTGAGTAAGTTCTCGGTTAACAAGCCAAGCAATATTGTTATTAAAAAAACTGTGTAAATATAATCGGCTGCCCTGATTGATGAAATAATGTAAGTGCTGTAGGCGGCTAAAAAAAAGATAATCCCCAAAAGTCCCCCAGAAATTAACAACATAAGGTATTGATTATGCGTATTGAACCGCTGACTTCCTGTTTGATGGGTTGCCGCCTGCAGGGCTTTCTCGGCCCCCGATAACCCCCAGCCGGTTAACGGTCTTTCCTTGAAAAGCTCAACGGCATTTTTCCACAACTGCAGGCGATGAAGATTTGACGATGCCATGTCTGCATTACTATTGCTTGATTGGAGGTCTTTGATGATGGCTTCTATTCTATAGAACGCAACAGGAGATGATACTGCTAAAGCGATGGTGATAGCTGCAATAGTGGCAATTACCACATAGCGCGTGTGCCGGGTGGCACGGTATATAATCCTAATAGCGGCAAGAGCAAAAATAATCAACAGTATTATCAGCGATATTTTACTGCTTAATAAAAATACCTCTATGGTTAAAAGCGATATGCCGGTAATAAGTAGCAGGTTGATGCGCCGTGACCTTTCTAAAAAGGAGAGTCCGAAAATGATTCCCGTAATAAAAAATATGCTCAAATACGTGGGGTGGAAATGAACGGCGTTAGCAAACTCCATATATAAAAAGAATCCCCAGTTAATTGCGCCTATCGGATGGTCTTCATAAAATTTCATTGTTTCGGCAAAACTCCAGTTATGTACAATTCGGTCGTGATCAGTAATGTTTTTCCAAAATGCAAAGCCGAGGCAGAGTAACGCGGCGATAATACATCCGGTAAAAAATGAAGCTTTGGTTAAACGAATCTGCTGGTCAGTAATCCCTATAACAGCGATCATCAAAGGGAAGAACCCTAAAGGCAGATAGGTTTCAAAAAAATACCAACCACCCGCAGCGTCATTATGGAATATGTCTTGGATGAGTGTATATAAAATTAAAAGAAAGGGAATTAAGAGTAATAAGATTGCTTTCCGGTTTCGTTCTTTTACAAGTTTAAAGTCAATAAAAAGGTAGATCAGAGTAAGGCCGGCAGACGAAAAAATAATGAAGTTGAATATTCTGACAGAGCAGAAGAATGCCAGTGGCATAAGTATATAAAATATACTTATGATTCTTTCCCGGTTATTCTTCAGCAGGTCAACGATCATGTGTTGTTAAACTTTTTGGAGGCATATTCCTGATACAACGATATATATAGCTCCTGATATTTTGCAGACATTTTTCGGGCACTCAATGCAGTTTCAATAATGCCTGTAGCAGCGCTGCGTAAAAGCGAATAATCTTTCTTTGCTAACGTATTGATAGCGTCAGACAGGCCTGCAATGTCACCACATGAGAACGTGATACCGGCACCACTATCAATATCGAGTATTTCTTTGTGAGCCGGTATATCTGAAAGGCAGACCGGTAAACCGCAACTTAGGGCTTCAAGTACAGTATTGGGTAGCCCTTCCGATAAAGAAGCCGAAAGAAAATAATCAGCAACCTCGATGTATCGAACTACCTCTTGAATAAAACCTTTGAATACGACATTGGGGAATTTAGCGTACGTTGTTCTTAGTTCTTCTTCCAGCTCGCCGGTGCCCAATACCAATAGTAAGCTTTCCTGAGCGAAGTCACTTTTTAAAAAGCCTTTTATTACCGTGTGCGGATCTTTTCTCGCACAAAGCGAACCAACGGTTATAAATATTTTTCTATCGGTGGCAATGCCTAGTTTTTGTCTTCTTTTTAAAATATTTTCCGCAGAGAGTGGAATAAATATTTCATGGTCTACTCCATTTGGTATAAAACCTAGTGAACGGATATTATTTTTATACACTTCATATACCGATCGGGCACAAGCTACTGCCTTCTCAAGGTGATTGACTTGCTTAATCTGTGTATATGCAAAGTAATCCCCTACAATGCGATTGTATGTATTTCGATAGTTGTCTTGCAGGTTCGCGTGTATCGTACTCAGTCGGATGTAGGCATTCAAATGTTTTGCCGAAAACACATCTGGACGCAGGGAATGACTATGGATAATGTGAGGTTTTGTTTCGTCAATAAAGGCGCGAAGTTTTTCACCCCCCGAGAACATCCACGACAAGCGGCTTTGATTAAATTTGAATATAGCGACATCCATTTTTTCAAAATCACCTTGCCGTGTTCGCAATGGTTCTGGTGATAACGTTACTACGATTGGATCAATGATTTCTCTATTGAGATATTTAATGATGTTGAAAATAACATTTGTAGGGCCACCACTCTCTAACGTTGAAACAAAAAAAAGAACCCTGATTTTCATGCCTTGCTATATTCTGGTAACTCGATTTTGCTTTTACGTTTTTCCATCAGGAAGATTAATGCCAGTGAAACGTACAGGAACGGCATAAAGGTTATAGTAGATGACAGTGTTGTTATCAGAAAAGGAACGAAAATGTATAAGGCCTTTTTGCCAGTAGCAATGGATATCTGAATAAACATGCTAATGAGAAGTATCAGACCAATCAATCCGGATTCAATAAAGAACACCATAAAGAAATTATGCGCATATATTCCCAGTCTTTCTAATGAATTCGAAAAGCCAATCCCAAAAAATACTTCTTGAATGGAGGCATTTGAAAAATACTGTGATACAATACCGACAATTTCCAATTTTGATTGAAAACTAAGGTCTGACGCTATCTTTTCTTCCAGGTATAATTTGTAAAAAAAAATTAGCAATACAGAAAAGAAAACAAGATTTATCAGGTAAAACTCAATCTTTTGATTGCGGAGAAAACGGACATAGATCCATCCCAGAAGGGTGCCCGCCCAGGCTGCACGCGAGAAGGTAAGTATCAATAATATGATAAGTATTATCTTGGTCTTATTCCAGTGCTCATCATGTTCGATTTCTCTATAAAAAATAAAAAATAATATGATGACAATATGAATAGCAACCGCGTTACTGTCCACATACATGAGCCCTCCGAATTTATACTGGTAAATCCAGCGAACATCACCTTCTACTGCGAAATTGGCATACTCCAAGTTTGGATGCATTAATCTCCAGATGCATTCAATGACCAGGATCAAGGTTGAGTAATTGATGAACTTTGTGGCCAATGATGTTAGTTTTTCACTTGAAATCTGAAAACCAAACCCAGTAACTACTATATAATAGGCAATGGCAAAAATTACTCCCATATACCTTGTGAACGGAGCACCTATAAATGTTTGCGATATAAGGAAATAAATAATGCAAATTACCGGAAGAAGTTGGGAGTTGAAGATATTCACTCTTCGTATAAAACTCACCAAAAGCGTACTTCCAACAAAGAATAAAATCAATGTAGGTGGTATGGCCAACATAGTATGGCTTGTAGCACTACACAAAGGAATAATGAACCACAATCCCCAATAGGTTATCCTTTCTCTGCTAAATACAAAATTGCTGTAGTAAGAGAAAGGTAAAGACTTTATCGTTTTTTGTTTGTGTTCCAATATTTATAAAATCAAATTCTACTTATTTTTAAGTGCTTTCGTGATAATGGCTGTTAATCTGCCTCCCAGCAATTTCTTCATTGCGATTATCATTTTAATATAGGTTAGGTAAAATTGATAATAGATCCATTTTCCTATACTATACTCATACTTCATCGCTATATTTTTTTTGTCCTGAATAGCCTGTACAATCCTCTTTTTTGTGGTTCCGTCCCGTCCGTCAAATAAACATACCAGTATAGGGATATATCTAAACTTCAAATTGTTCTTGTAGGCGCGATAAAACAAATCATGATCAGCTCCAATCTTATATTGCAAATCGAATTTGTAACTTTTCATTACCTCGCTTTTCACAAAACAAGCCTGATGGCAAAATGGTGATTTTTTCCAAATTGTGTTAATTGGATGTACGGGAAAGGGAATCGTAAAATCGGAGTGCTCAATCAAGGCGTTTCCATATAATAAATCGGCTTCCTGACGTTGATTAAATATCTGACTAAGTGTATTCTTTTCTGCCAAACGATCTCCACTGTTCATGAAATTTATCCAACTACCTTTAGCCAATGCTGTGCCTTTATTCATGGCATCATAAATACCACGGTCAGGCTCACTGACCCATAAGTCGATCTCATTTTCAAATGATTTTATTATCTCTACAGTTCTATCAGTACTTCCTCCATCAATAACGATGTATTCCAGATTTTTATAATCCTGGTTAATGACGCTCTTGATTGTGTCTCCTATAGAAGATTCGCCATTATATACTACCGTGATTACAGTTACAATAGGCAGCCCGGGTATGTAGTTTTTGTTTTCTTTCATGAGCCTTGCTCAGTGTGTTTGATTATGAAGCTGTTTGCTCCAGAAGCTGTATGTATAGTTTTTGATATTTTGCAGCAATTATTGATGAATCAAAATTCTCCACGGCTTTTTTTCTGGCTTTACCCGAAAGGTCATCGCCACCATTACTTAAAACCCATTTTATACCTTCGGCCAGATCCATTGTGCTAAAGGGTTTGGCTTTATACCCATTTATTTTGTGGTCAACAATATCCTTGGGACCTGTAGCATCAAAGCAAACAACGGGAGTTCCACAAGCCATTGCTTCGGCCAATGTTTTTCCAAATGAATCCATTAAAGTAGGTGCAACAAATACATCCGCGGCTGAATAAACGATCCGTAATGATATAGTGTCAGAAAGGAATCCTAAGCTTTTGCCTTTGAATTTAGTGGTTTCAAAAAATGTAGAGTCGATCTTGCCAAAAAATAATAGAAAAGGAGGTTCTTTTAGATAATTCATAGCCTCTATAAATTTATCGAAGCCTTTTGAATGATCATTTATTTTTTGAGCTCCAACCAGAAGAATTTTTTCATTGGTCGGAAGACCTAATAGCTTTCGTGCCGTGTTCTTTTCAATGGGAAAAAAATCGTTGCAATTAATATTGTTACTTATGGTAAGAATATTAAAATCACTAAATAAAGAACTCTGTCTGGCACAGTCACTAATCCATTGGCTAATCCCTACAAGTGCTGTCTTCTTGGGTATATATTTTTTCTTTCTATAGAGGGTGTACTTAGACAAGTCGTTTTGATTGGTACTTGCCAGTTGCGGGCATGCACCACAGCCGGTTTGATACTTCGTACAATCTAAAGCTATATGGCATCCACCTGTTAGAGGCCACATATCTCTCAAAGTCCAAACGATTGGTTTTTTTATTTTGGCGAGATGCCGAATATTGACAAAACCTCCGTTGATCCAATGAAGATGTATTATATCAGCCCACTCAAACAATGGAT
Organism: Ohtaekwangia sp.; assembly: GCF_036786105.1. Lineage (NCBI taxonomy): Bacteria > Pseudomonadati > Bacteroidota > Cytophagia > Cytophagales > Fulvivirgaceae > Ohtaekwangia > Ohtaekwangia sp. Next base: position 24,213 of record NZ_DAIQRQ010000055.1, on the reverse strand, counting down.
GCTTTAAAAAGTTATAGCCAACTATAGCTGTGCTGAATATTTCTGTTTTCCGATTCCTGTATAGCATTACGGGAAGTTGGTCTGCACGGGCACGAATAGCATTGCTGATCAGGTCACGCGTAGTTTGAGCAACGCTGGAGATGGTATGGTTGGCGAGAGTCTCTTTTGAATTTGTTAAAATCCGTGATTCGACATGCATATCCAATAACCCCTGGTGAAGCCATAGAGCGCCACGGGCGGCCCCGCCTTTTATATCGCCCGCTATGATGTGCAGAATTTTCACGGAAGAGTTGCTTTTGATCTGTTCAGCCAGCATAATAAAACCAGACTCTGCCAAAAATGCCTTTTTAATCGATGCTGCCCTGCGAGTGTCTTACTCTCGTGAATATAATTTTTGCTGAATATAGATTTAGCAGCACTCGACTCTAACGCATCTTTTGTTAATGATGTAAGAGACTTGTTGAGCCACGTAGTTAATGGCATTTCGAAACCTGTTTTTTTGCGCTGATATACCTGTGCAGGGACTATATCTTTTACGGCATCTATGAATATAGATTTCTTTACTCCGTTCCTGATTTTGAAATTGGAAGGCATGGCGAAAGCAGCTTCGACCAACACATGGTCTAATAAAATAGGGCGGCACTCTATAGAATGCGCCATGCTCATTACATCAGAATCCCGCAACAATGTATTTAGCAGGTAATTATTTATTTCTGATTTACTGATTTGCTGCAATGCATTCAGATCATCGTGATCTGTTATAGAATTACCCGCTATCGGTTTTCGTAGCAATCCCTTCCTTACCGCATAAGGAAGTAATGTTCGCTGTTGTATAATTGCTTCAGACGGCGTTTGCCCATAAAGGGACACATGAGAAGTATATTTGTTAGGTCTTAACTGATGAATTTTTTGTAAGACCTGTTCCAGTATATTAGGAGTTTTGGCAGAGCTTTCCTGTATCAACTTGAAGTGCTCATATCCGCCAAAAATCTCGTCACCACCCAAACCGGATAATACAACTTTTACGCTCTTGGCTGCAGCTTTGCTAACGATATAAGTATTAAAGCCATCAACGCTGGGTTGATCCAGCGATCCGATAAAGCCTTCGAACAGATTTTGGATTTCAGATTCGCCCACAATTATATCTGTATGGTTGCAGCCCAACAGTGTTGCTGACTGTCTTGCTAAAGTAGTCTCATCGGCTACTTCTGTTGCTCCTGCAAACCCGACAGAAAAAGTTTTTATAGGTGTCTCAGTATATTTGGACATTAAAGCGACTACTGCAGTAGAGTCTACACCTCCGCTTAAAAATGCCCCAACTTCAACATCAGCTACAAGATGATATCGTGTGGCCTCTTCCAATTTACTTCTGATGATCTCAATGGCTTCCTGATAGGAAAGTGAACTATAACGTAGCTTATGCGATTCTTCTACAAAACTATAGTATGTTGTTACTGTGTGCTTAAGGTTCTTAACGTTTACTTCCAGGAAGGAGGCAGGCATAAGGGCCGATATATTACTATATATTGTATTTGGCTGGCTTACGGAACCATATAAAAAGAACTGATCCAGTGCCTGTTGAGAAATGGTTTTAGGAATTAAACCAGATTCTACTATTGGAGTAACTTCGGACGCAAATACAAATTGATTCTGATAGAAAGAATAGAAGAGTGGCTTTATGCCAAATCGATCACGGGCCAGAAATAATGTCTCCTGCTGCTTGTCATAAATTGCAAAAGCAAACATTCCCCGAAGCATCGTTAAACAGTTTTTGCCAAACTCTTTATAAGCTTTGAGCAATACTTCTGTGTCGGAGTGTGTTCTAAAGGTATGTCCTCTTTTGGAGAGATCGGCCTTTATTTCCAGGTAATTATAAATCTCACCGTTGAATACAAGGATAAGATTACCATCATCATCAATCATGGGTTGATCTGCAGAGTTAGAAAGATCGATGATTGAGAGTCTGCCGTGTCCAAGTATTAAATCGGTTTTATCGTCCTTAAATATACCATGCCCATCCGGACCGCGGTGGGTCAGATATTGCTGAAAAATATCCGGATTAACAGACTTGGAAGATATATATCCAAAGATGGAGCACATTATTGCAGAATAGGGTTAAAGTATTGATCAAACTGATTAATAGTAAACTGATTCAGGACTTTATTCCTTGCATTTTCCCCGAGCCTTTTCCGTAGCGCGGGATCATTAACCAGCGTTAGTATACATGTTGCAATTTGTTCTGTATTTGTAGGATCGCAGGCAAGACCATTTATATTGTGATCTATAATATCGACAGAACCTCCGGTATCGGGGCCTATCAAAGCCTTTTCATATAGTGCTGCTTCAGTGAAAACTATACCGAAGCCCTCGCCCTCTAATTTATTCGGATCTAACGATACGCGGCTCGGCATAATAAAGATGTCTGCCTGTTCATAAATCTCAGCTAATTTTACATCGTCCACGAAACCAAAAAACTTCACTTCATTTTCAAGATCAAGCTCATTCGCTAACATCTTCAATCTGTCCATGTCCTTTCCACGTCCCACGATCCAGTATTCAAAATTTGAGAAGTGTTTCTGTACAGACTTTAAAGATTTGATTACGGCATCATGCCCCTTGTACATTTCGTTCGGATCAAGTCTGGCGACTGTTAACAGGATTATTTTATCATGACTTATATTGTGCTGAATGCGCTCTGGCAAATTTTCGACAAGAGGAGGGAAGTATATAATTTCCCCTCCGAATTCTTGCTTTCGTACTTGTTCCGTAGTGAAAGAGCTGATCGATATAACTTTTCGCAGAGATTTCATTTGATGAAGAGGCTCCCGAAAGCGATTCCCCCAGCAATCAATTCCGTAAACAAATAGATCATATTTAACACCTATAGACCTGCTTATTAATTCACTGCGGTTGAATAGAAGAATATGGCCACAAAAGAAGAGGTCTATCTTAATGCCTTTTTTACGCAAATGATTGCCAATTCTAAAACCCAACAGGAACCGGTCGAAAAATTTTATTTTTTTTACTTCGTTGTTTAGGTAAATAAAATCAGGGTCTTGGTCGGCATCATGCATCACATAAACAAAAATGGTAAAGCCCCTTTTCTTAAGCTGTTTAAGAATTGTACTAAGATAACGTTCAATACCTCCGGCATTACTTCTCAGGGAGAATCCAATAAATAGTATGTTCATCACGCTCTTAATTAGTTTGATTGGTCAACTCTTCTTCGATCATCATCTTTATAATTTCAGTGAATGATTTGGATGTAGACCAGCCCAGGCCTTTTAATTTTTCAGGATTTCCACAGAGTGGATAATTCTCTGAAGCACGGAAGTATTTGGTATTAATTTTTATATAGTCATCAACCTTTAAGTCCAGTAATGAAAACGCTGTCTCAGCAAATTGCTTCACGGAATGTAAATGACCGGTTGCTATGATATAGTCATCAGGTTTAGGTTGAGACATAATCAATAACGCCGCATTCATATAGTCAGGTGCATATCCCCAATCGCGTACTGCATCTAAATTTCCAAGTACCAATTCTTTAGCCCTTCCTAGTTTAATTCGAACAGCTGTCTCAATGATTTTTTTAGTTACGAATTCTGACTTTCTTCTTGGCGACTCATGATTATACATAATGCCAGTGCAGGTATATAAACCTTTTTTATCCCGGAAGTTTTTTAGCAGGTAATAGCTTGAAACCTTCGCGATGCCATACATCGATTTAGGATTGAACTTGCTGTTTTCGCTTTGAGGCGACTCGAAGGGTTCGCCAAACATTTCACTGGATCCTGCAAAGAAAAATTTACAATCTTTGTTAATTTCCAATATAGATGACAGGAGATAGTATGTAGAATTAAAATTTGAATTCATCATAGCAACCTCGTCTTCAAATTCATAGCTCACAAAGCTACTGGCTGCCAAATGGTATATCTCGTCCGGATGAATTTTTTTTATCGCTTTATAAACCGCCATCGGGTCGGTAACCGACATCGGGATCAGTTCCACTTCGTTTACAATGGAGGCTATATTTTTCAATTTTAAATTCGGATTTTCAATAGCCTCGCGCTTGATGATGCCATAAACTTCATACCCCTTTTGGAGGAGTAACTCGGCAAGGATACTGCCATCCTGTCCTCCGATACCTGTTATTAATGCTTTCTTCATTTTTTAAAAACCGCAAAAATATCACCATGGCAATTCTTTAACTTTAGAATCCCTAGAAAAATAAGGCCGCGGATAAAGAGTTTCATGCAATACTTAAAAAAAACATTATCTATAAAATTCAAAATAATATAAGGATACGAGCCTCCACCTTCTAATTGAAGTTTTAATTTTTTGAATCCTATACTTTCAAATTTATAGGCAAGTTCTTCCGGAGTATATTCTCTTTTGTGAGTCTTGTCTTTAAAATGGCTATAGGTAAGGTAACTCGAGGCAATTCGACTATCGTCAACATGTGGAACTGAGATAAAAATAAGGGCATTTTCGCGACTCACTCGCTTAATCTCGTTTAAAATTTGACTTTCGTTGTTGATGTGTTCAATGATGTCCCAAACTACCACTACGTCAAATGAGTCATTTTTAAATCCGATAGGTTTTTCAAGATCCGCCAGAATAACATTTATACCTTCCTGTTCAAAATGAGGCTCGATATCAACAGATGTCACCCGGTGCCCTTTGTTATGTAGATATTTCGAATACCAGCCGTATCCTGCCGCCAACTCTAAAACGTTAAGATTCTTCTTTTGCAATAAAAATTCGTCTAAAAGTTTTAACTTGAATACGTTGGGAGAATCCTGCCAGCCGATATTTGTCTTCATAGCGTTGTTAAATTAGTTTGTCATACTTTTCCTAAGAGCCTTCGTATTCGACTCTTGATTCTGCTGATAAGACTATACTCTGAATCTACTTGTTTAAAAGTGCAGTCTCATATTCAAGGTTGAAAATTACAAAATTGGGATGTGTTAACGGAAAGGAAATATCGTGATTTTCAATTTTACCTCTGCCGGAAACGTCATTAAAAGTATGTGTTGCATCCGGACCAAAGCCAATGTCCCTTGATCATACTGCAGGGAGGCACAATAGACAGAGCACTACTGCTCGCCATGACGAAATACCATTGGTAATTCCCATGTGTCAATTTTTTCATTGTAGGTCTCTTCCCATGTGGCATACCTCGATGGCATGAGTGGGTAGTATTAATGATATTCTCTTCTTTAGCCAACGGCCACAATTTCATTTCTATATCGGAAGTAGTCCCAGGTTCTGCGCCAGCTCGCCCAGCCCCACGAAAAGCCGAAGTGAGAAAAGAAATAATGGTCATTCGGGCGATGTTTACCATCCTGCATGTTAAATCCGGAAATCTGCCATATCCGCGTGTCATCTTTATAGCGAAGAAGCAATTCGCGGCAATACCAAAAAAAGCTTTGTGATGGCAGACAGTCATCTTCCAGAACAATTCCCATTTCTTCCTGACCAAAGAGTCAATCAATCAATGGCACCACTTAGAGCGCGTTTGCAGCCCAGGTTATTTTCTCTGAACAAAGTTTTGACTTCGCACCGCCAATCTACCTGACTTACCAGATACCCGCGAATGGCAGTAACTTTTTCATTTTCCTTGTGCGGACGAGGGCCGTCACACGCTATAATTAGCTTTGTCGGTTGTACTTTTTTATTGCATCAAAGACCTGTCTGGCGGAATCCATGCGATTAAAAACTATTAGTAAAACAGGAACATCCAAAGGTTTACTGTGCTAATCTATATTCAATTCTTGATTCATTTATTTAATTAAATCTCTTCGTTTATTTCCCTGAAAAATATTCTCGTAGAACAAAATGGCATTCATTTGCATCCTGAATATTGGGCGACTCTTCTTGTAAAGTACATTGAAGAATACGGATGCACACATCTGGCAGACAAGCGTTGAAAATGCTGCGCCTATAATACCAAGTTTGGGTATCAACAAAAGATTAAGAACGATGTTGATTATCGCCCCGGCAATCGCTTTCCATAAACCAAATTTTTGCAAGTTCTCCGCGAGGAACGAATTAGAACTTGCAACCCCCAACGAAACAAATACACCTGTCCACACATGAAGTGCCAGAATTTTTGCGGCGGCATGGTAGGCTTCCCCATAAAATATATCCACCAGCCAGGGTGATGCGATCGAGATTGGCATAGCAACTCCAATGGAAACAATGACCATCAGGTTGAACAGCCGTTGCATTCTTTTCTTATACTCTGCTTCGTCTGTTTTCTTTGCATTCAAAACTGCAGGAAATAAAGAGTTTGTGATAATCACAGGTACAAAATACCATGCTTCCGACAGACGGACGGCTGCAGAAAAAAGTCCCATTTCCTTTTCGCCAATAATTTTCATAATCATGATCTGGTCAATGCGCATATAAATCATGACAACAAGGCTTCCAAAGATCAAAGGCCATGCATTACGAAGCAGATCCTTTGCTACTTCAATATTGAAGCGACTGATAAAGTGCGAGTTTTTTGAGTAGTACCGGAATGCAAGAAACTGTGTTATGCCAAGTGTGATCTGATCAAGAAATTGAACCATTATAAAAGATAACAAATCTGCCCGAACACTGATTAAATAGACTTTTGCCAAAGAGGATATTATTAACTGAATTGTTTTACAAATGGAGGTAAATTTTGATAATACCTTTGCCTGGAAGAAAAAATCTGTGACTTCAAAGCTTTGAAAAATCAGGCTCGAGGTAAGCAGTAATATATATACCTTGGTAGAATAGGCTTCGTCAGAAAGCAACAGGTAAGCTCCTGTTATGATTACGGTAATAACCGCTCCAATAATTTTTAACCAAAATGCGGTACCCAGATATACGTCACTTTTGTCAGGGTGGTTGACTATATTTCGTACAATCAAACTATCAAGTCCCAACTTAGCGATTACACCAAATATTGCCAGGAATGCTAATGCATAGTTTAATATACCAAACTGATTTGGTCCAAGATATCTCGCTACCCAAATGCCAACAAAAAGACCGGCTACAAGCCGAAGCACCTGGTCAGAGAAAAGCCATATAGTATTGAAAAGATATCGCCGAAGACCTTGGTCTTTGATCGCGATGTATATCTTTTCTTTAAATGACTTTATCATGCCCTTTGTTTGATGCTCACTAATTTTAGTGATGGTTTATGTATGAACGATTTTCCCGGCAGGAATTTAGATGAACTGCAGAAACGCTAACGCCCTTGAAACGATTCAAGCGATCATGATTTGTTTTTTGTACAGAGTGGCAGAAGTATATACAATAATTTAATTCGAAGCCAGGATTGTCGCTAGGAGCTGTAGGTTGCGCATTCATTGAATAAGCAACCAGACAGACTATACATACCGAGAACAATATTTTCTTTATCATAAATAATCAAGTCAGCAAAATGGCAGCTATGTCAATATGCTACGCTCTGCTGTTTCAGTAAACCGGAGGTTGGGCCTTCCCAGGATACCTAATTATTCACTTTCTGGTTTCGGATATCGTAGGCCAGCTCGATGGCAGCGCGGGTTTCGTTTAGTCCAAAGCCGCGGCCCTTTAGTATCTCCTCGTAACTAAGTGTATGCAGATCGGTAAATCCATCGCTGAACTCAATTTGCTCACCTTCCGTAGTAAGCGAGCGGAAAGTACGTTTTCCTTTTGCTCTTACATCTTCCGGAATCTGGTTATAGTCAATGCTCAGCAACCAGTGAACGCGTGCTCTTTCGAGTTCCAGGTGTCCGGAAGCAGTTTCTGCAGTGAGTTGTTCTACGTTATTCTTTTTTACATCACCGAATATCCAGATCAGCATGTCAAAAAAGTGAATACCTATGTTGGTAGCAACGCCGCCTGATTTCGAAATATCCCCTTTCCAGCTGGTATGATACCAGTTACCGCGAGAGGTCATGTAGCGCAGGTCTACATCATATATTTTGCCTTTGGGACCGTTTTGAATTTTCTCGCGCAGGGCGATAATGCTGGGATGAAGTCGTAGCTGCAAAATGGTATACAGTTTCCGCCCGGTTTCCTTTTCAATTTCACTTAAAGCATCCAGATTCCACGGATTGAGCACCAATGGTTTTTCACAGATAGCATCGGCACCATAGCGCAGCGCATACCGAATGTGAGAGTCGTGCAGATAATTCGGTGAGCAGATTGATATATAGTCTATTTTTTCACCCTTACGCTTTAGTTTGTCGAGGTGACGATCAAATCGTTCAAATTCCGTAAAGAAGTCAGCATTTGGGAAATAAGAATCCAGAATACCAACGTTGTCATGTTTATCAAGCGCTGCTACCAGATTATTGCCGGTTTCTTTTATTGCTTTCATGTGACGGGGAGCAATAAATCCAGCCGCACCGATCAATGCAAAATTCTTCATGCTATATTTATTTCACTATATCTTGTATACGTTACCTTTTTCGAGCTTATACTGCTCGTTACTTTCCGGGCAAACAGCAATTCCTTCTGAATTAAAAATAAGCTTGTGACCGTATTCACTCATCCACCCCGTTTGCCGGGCAGGATTGCCCACCACCAATGCATAATCGGGAACATTTTTTGTTACCACAGCACCTGCTCCAATAAATGCAAAGCGACCTATATCATGGCCGCAAACAATGGTAGCGTTAGCCCCAATCGTTGCGCCTTTCTTGACCACCGTTTTAGCGTATTGATTCTTACGGTTAATGGCACTGCGCGGGTTAACTACATTGGTAAATACCATGGAAGGTCCCAGGAATACATCATCCTCGCATTGGACACCGGTATATATGGAAACGTTGTTTTGTACTTTAACATTTTTTCCGAGTATTACTTCCGGTGATATCACAACGTTCTGACCGATATTACATTGCTCTCCGATTTTACAGTTCGGCATGATGTGAGAGAAATGCCAGATTTTGGCACCATCTCCAATAACGCAGCCCTCATCGATTACCGCTGTTGGGTGAGCATAATATTTTTTTTCTTCAGCCATGAAAAAATGCCTTAATCGTGTCTGTAATATATATCAGTTCTTCCTGTTTCATCTCGGTGTGTATGGGAAGGGATAATACCGTTCGTGATAGTTCTTCGGTAACAGGAAAAGAACCTTCTTCAAACCCCGGGCGTTTGTATGCCTTTTGCAAATGAAGCGGTACCGGGTAATAGATCATCGTAGGTATACCGTTTTGCTCGAGATGCACCTTTAATCCATCTCGTTTTCCTTCCTTAACCTTTATAGTATATTGATGAAATACGTGGGTAGAGTTGGCGGCGCGATATGGAGTTTCTACAGCGCTTATACCTGCAAGGGCTTTGTCGTAGAACGATGCAACTTCATTTCGGCTTCGTTCATAACGATCGAGATGATTAAGTTTTACACGAAGTATAGCGGCTTGCAATGTGTCTAGCCGGCTGTTAACACCGATTATATCGTGATGATATTTTACCCGCTGACCGTGATTGGCAATCATCCTGATTTTTTCTGCCAATGCTTTGTCATTGGTAAACAATGCTCCTCCATCGCCATAGCATCCAAGATTCTTGGATGGAAAGAATGATGTAGTACCAATGGTCGCCATTGTTCCACTGGCCTTCTTCGTGCCATCTGTGAAAGTATACTTTGCTCCCAATGATTGAGCTGCATCTTCAATGACATAAAGATTGTGGCGTGCAGCTATTTTCAGAATCGGCTCCATGTCAGCACATTGGCCGTACAGATGTACCGGTACAATAGCTTTAGTCCGTGAAGTTATTTTGGATTCGATCTGATCCGGATCGATGTTAAACGTATCCTGTCGTACTTCTGTAAATACGGGCGTAAAGCCTAACAATGCGATAACCTCGGCTGTTGCTACATACGTGTGTACCGGAAGTATCACCTCATCGCCAGGCTTGAAGTCGAGCGCCATCATGGCAATTTGCAAAGCATCGGTTCCATTGGCGCATGGGATAACTTGAGCGCCTCCTATATATTCCGAAAGAGCTTGGGCAAACGTATTTACTTCCGGTCCCTGAATGAATGCTGTAGAAGTAAGAACCTGCTGGATGGCCTCATCAATCTCCGGTTTAATGCGGAGATACTGCGTTTGAAGATCAACCATCTTTATTTTATCCATAACTAGAGTCGTGCTGTAACCGTTGTTTTTGGTAAGAAGCCTTTTACATCGTAAATCACGGCACCTTCATGGCTGATCGATTTCAGATCAAGGGATGCAAACTCCTGGTGACTTACTGTGAGTATAATGGCGTGATATTTTTTCGCCAGACTTTTCACAAGCGACAAACCATACTCGTGCTGCACTTCAGTTTCATCTGCCTGCGGATCGTAAACGTCTATTTGGGTACCGAAGCTTTTCAGCTCGTGGTAAACATCCACTACGCGGCTGTTCCGTATATCCGGGCAGTTTTCTTTAAATGTTATACCGAGCATCAGAATATTGGCATTGTTGATGGGTAAATTTCGTTGAGCCATCAGTTTAATAACCGAGTTGGCGATGTGCACACCCATGTTATCGTTTATTCTTCTGCCCGACAAAATCACCTGTGGATGATATCCCATACTGTCAGCTTTATAGGTCAGATAGTAGGGATCTACTCCGATACAGTGTCCGCCCACCAGGCCTGGCTTAAAGGGAAGAAAATTCCATTTTGTGCCAGCCGCTTCCAGTACTTCATGCGTATCGATGCCGATGCGTTCGAAGATCAGCGCGAGCTCATTGACGAAAGCTATATTTATATCACGCTGCGAATTTTCAATGACCTTGGCAGCTTCAGCAACCTTCATAGAAGAGGCTTTGTGTGTGCCTGCAGTAATGATCTTGCGGTAAAGCTGATCTACTTTTTCTGCCACTTCCGGTGTGCTTCCGCTGGTAACTTTTTTAATTGTGGTTACGCGATGCAGTTTATCTCCCGGATTGATACGCTCGGGTGAATAGCCACAGTAAAAATCAATGTTGAATTTTAGTCCACTTGTTTTTTCCAAAACAGGAACACAAACTTCCTCTGTACATCCGGGATATACGGTTGATTCGTATATAACAATGTCTCCCTTTTTCAATACACTGCCCACCGTTTTGCTGGCACTCTGCAATGGGCGAAGGTCTGGTGTTTTAAATTCATCCACGGGAGTTGGTACCGTAACAATGAAGTAATTTACATCTTTCAGATCGGCGAGATCAGATGTATACACGAGCTTGGTTGATAGCTTAAGTTCTTCAGGCTCTACTTCGCGTGTGCGATCGTAACCTTTTTTCAATTCGTTGATGCGATCTTCGTTAATATCGAAGCCAACCACTGAAACAACTTTTCCGAACTCAACAGCAAGGGGTAATCCTACATATCCAAGTCCAATGACACCAATTTTTTCCATTTCGCTTTTTACAATTTGATATTATAGTATTTGATATACCAGTCGAGGAATTCACTAATCCCTTTTTCTATGGTGGTGGAAGGTTTAAAATCTACTTCATTTTTGAGATCCTCTACATCGGCATACGTTTCGGGAACATCACCATCTTGTAAAGGCATAAAATTCTTAACAGCTTTTCTCCCAAGTTTTTCTTCGATCACTTCAATAAAGCGAAGTAATTCTACAGGCTGATTATTGCCAATGTTGAAAACCCGATAAGGAGCAAAGCTTGTGGCAGGATCTGGATTCATTCCACTCCAGGCCGGATTAGGTTTAGCTTGTTTTGGTATCAGGCGAGCGATGCTTTCAACGATGTCGTCTACGTACGTAAAATCACGCCTCATCTTTCCGTTGTTGAATACATCGATAGGCTTGTTTTCGAGAATAGCTTTTGTGAATAAAAACAAAGCCATATCCGGTCGGCCGTAAGGACCATACACGGTAAAGAATCGAAGCCCCGTGGTAGGAAGATTATATAACGCAGAATAAGTGTGCGCCATAAGCTCGTTGGACTTTTTGGAGGCAGCATACAACGAGATGGGGTGATCTACATTATGATGAACCGAAAACGGCATTTTCTTATTGGCACCATATACTGAACTGGACGATGCATATACAAGGTGTTGTGTTCCATGGTGACGGCAGGCTTCCAGTATATTCAGGAAACCATGAAGGTTGCTTTCCAGATAGGCATGAGGATGTGTTAAAGAATAACGCACGCCAGCCTGAGCTGCTAAGTTGACAACGTAGGGGAATTTATAGTTTGCAAAAAGATCGTTGATGGATTTTTGATCCGTCAGATCAATGGTGTGAAAAGAAAAATTAGCATCAGCCTTTAAAATGTCAAGACGCGATGTTTTCAAACGCTGATCATAGTAATCATTAATGTTGTCAAGGCCGGTAACCTGGTAACCAGCCTGGAGAAGCTTTTTGGTAAGGTGAAAGCCTATAAATCCCGCAGCACCAGTGACCAAAACAGATTTGACAGAAGGCATAAAATCAGATAATGTAAACAGGTCGCAAAACTAACTAATTTGAGGTATACTAAAAATCAGTTAAACTTGCGGGGTATGACTCAAAAAACATCATCTGACGAGATCGATCTCATGGAGCTTTTGGCAAAGGGCTACCGGGCAATAAAACAAAATCTCTTACTTTTTACAGTGTTACCGATAATTGGAGTAATTGTGGCGTTGTGGCTGGGCTATAATTCAAGTGATAAGTTCTCCTCCAGTATGATGATTACCACCGACTTGCTGTCAGCAACGGAAGCCCGCTTTATTTTTGATGAGCTGGGAAAGGCCGATTCTCTTCCGGGCTTATCCAGAGAGGAAGCTCATAAATTGCTGGTATTAAACTTCGAAGTTCAGCAGGATAACATCGAGAGTAGAGATGCTCTCAGGAATATCTATGTGAAGGCCACTGCCATTGTTACCGATCCGTCTATTTTTCCGGCCCTGGAGAAGACAATCGTTAATTATATTAATACAGTGGGTCCGGTAGTAAAGACAAGAAACAGCCGTGAGCTTTTCTATAAAGAGATGATAAAGAAGATAGATGGAGAGATTGCCTCCATGGACCAAATTAAAAAGCAAACCGATAGCCGGGCGATGGCTTCCTATATTGATCCTTCCGACATGTTTTCTAAAACGGTGGAGCTTTTCAAAGAGCGCACTGACAACGAAATACGATTACACGATATTGAAACGGTACACATCACGAAAGGATTTGGTACACTTATGAAAGATGCCAAGTTGCCGAAGATCCTGGTTGGCCTGGCTGGCTTCGGTGTCGGAATGTTGCTGGCCATCGTACTGATGTTCATCAAGTTTTTTAATGACTATAACCGGGCGCTGAAAATAGAATAACATTATCAAAGCAATACTCATTTTATTACAAAAAGAGTTTGCGCTGGAGCTAAGGCGTAAAGCGGTTATCTCTGGAATAGGTCTTTACCTTTTCAGCCTTATTTTTATTTGCTACCTCACCTTTAGTCTCCGGGTAAATTCCATCAATGAGGCTACATGGTCAGCATTGTTCTGGCTGGCTATACTTTTTTCGGTGATCAACAGTGTTGCCAAAAGTTTTATTGGCGAAAAGAGGGGAACCTTCATTTATTACTATGCGCTGGTAAGTCCGCAGGCTATCATCGTTTCTAAAATTCTTTACAACGGCATTTTGTGTCTTGTGCTTTCGCTGGCAGGGTATGGTTTGTTTTCGGTTTTTATTGGCAGTCCTGTAAAAGACCCCATGCTTTTCGTATTGACCCTCGTGCTTACATCATTCGGCTTCTCGGCTTCGTTAAGTCTTATATCCGGAATAGCCTCAAAAGCAAACAACAGCAATATTCTGATGGCTGTACTCAGCTTCCCGGTCATATTGTCTATTTTGCTGATGGCTATTAAAATCACCAAAAATGTTTTGGATGGCCTCGATCGCGGCTCCAGCCTGGATGAATTACTAAATCTGCTGGCAATAAATTGCATAATCGGAAGTCTGGCGTACCTGCTCTTCCCGTATATTTGGCGCAGCTAAAAAACGGAGACGTTGCGCGTCCTTCATTCTTCATGAAAACCTGGCTTAAGATAACAGCAATACTTCTGCTATTGTATGTGCATACCGCCGGACTATTGTTCGATGTTCCGCGGTTAAACATTTTGAACGAGACGATCCGGGCATTGTATTTCCACGTGCCCATGTGGTTTGGAATGGTGCTATTATTTTTGATTTCTGTTTACTACGCCATTCAATACCTGCGAAAGCCTTCTGCAGAACTGGACAGAAAAGTTGTAGAGTTCGCCAATGTGGGGTTGGTTTTCGGAATACTGGGAATTTTTACAGGCATGCTATGGGCAAATTATACCTGGGGATCGCCCTGGCATGGCGACCCCAAACAGAATGGCGCAGCCATTTCGTTGTTGGTTTACCTCGCATACTTCGTATTGCGTGGTTCGCTTGAAAATGAAGAGCAACGTGCCCGCCTGAGTGCTGTCTATAATATTTTTGCTTTTGCTGCCATGATACCGCTCATCTTTATCATACCGCGCATGACAAGCTCCATGCATCCGGGTAGTGGTGGAAATCCTGGTTTTAATATGTACGACCTGGACAGCAGCATGCGTATCATTTTTTATCCGGCTGTTATTGGCTGGTTTCTGATTGGCTTGTGGATCGCCTCTTTGCGAATCAGAATAAAAACTGTCGAAGAAAAATTATTTGAATTGGAAGATGGAAAGAATGCTTAAATCATTGTTGGCTTTCGTTGCGCTAACACTGTCAGTCACGGCCCAGGCGCAATCTGACGTGCAGATGGCCGATACCATGAGAGCCGATGGCAAAATCTATGTGGTAGTATCTATCATTGTAATCATTTTAATCGGTCTGATCGCATACCTTTTTCTGATGGATCGCAAGGTAAAAAAGCTGGAAGACCGGCTTGCCGAAAAACAACGCTGAACTTTAATTACTTCCCTGCGTTTTTCCGTGTAAAAATTCCCTGATTTCTGGGCATTTGTATCTAATTTTACATGCTCTAAGGGAAGCGGAGAGTTATGAAAAAATCGCACATTTTTATCATCATCATCATTGCTGTAGCGATCGGAATCATTGTAAGCACAGCAGGCGATGCCAGTACCTATGTAAATTTTGATCAGGCTTTTGAAATGGCACAGGCCGGCAAGCAAAATCATATTCACGTAGTAGGTCAGTTAAAGAAAGATCGTGAGGGCCACGTGCTCGGCATCGAAGAAGGACCTGACAAGGTTTCTTTTTCCTTTGTTATGGTAGATGATAACGGCAAAGAGCAAAAGGTAGAATACAATGAACCGATGCCTGCGGATATGCTTCGCTCCGAAAAAGTAGTAGTGGTTGGCAGCTACGAAGGCGATCACTTCAAGGCCAGCAAGATTATCCTTAAATGCCCTTCCAAATATCAGGAGCAAAACGTAAATGTTTAACGTATTGAAGTACGCCATCACCCCGGCATTGACTAACGGTCAATACTCTGCAACGTACTTTGTAATCCGTACTTCACTATGATGCACTATTTCATCGGTAACCTAGGGCACTTCTCGGTTATCACCGCATTTGTAACCGCAATCATCACCGCATTTTCCTACCTCAAAGCAACCACGGCTGTTGATCTTGCTGACAAGAATAACTGGCTGTTAAATGGTAAGGTTGCTTTCTATACGCATGCAGTCGCGGTGTTGAGCGTTTGTGTTACACTCTACGTCATCATTGCCGGGCACTACTTTGAATATCATTATGCCTATAGTTATTCTGACCGCAAGCTTCAAACACATTACCTGATCTCCACTTTCTGGAACGGACAGGAAGGAAGCTTTTTGTTGTGGATGTTCTGGCAGACGGTTATCGGTATAATACTGATCCACACCAATAAATTCTGGGAAGCACCGGTAATGACGGTGTTTGCTCTTGTACAGGCTTTTCTCGCATCGATGATCCTGGGCGTAGTTATACCCGGGCTCGATATAAAAATTGGCAGCTCGCCTTTTATACTGCTGCGCGATGTAATGCAAGATGCTCCCATCTTCAAATCGCAACCTGATTTTATACCGAAAGATGGCAACGGATTAAATCCGCTCCTGCAGAATTACTGGATGGTGATTCACCCGCCAACGCTGTTCCTCGGTTTTGCTCTCACACTGGTGCCGTTCTCATTTTGTATGGCAGGACTCTGGCTGAAGAAATATAGAGACTGGGTGCGCCCAACCTTGCCATGGGCTTTATTAGGTGGTGCTATACTTGGACTCGGAATTTTGATGGGTGGCTACTGGGCATACGAAACGCTAAACTTTGGCGGCTATTGGAACTGGGACCCCGTTGAAAACGCAGTATATGTTCCCTGGCTTGTGCTGGTGGCTGCTATCCATACCATGATCACCTATAAAAACAGCGAAACTGCATTAAAGGCATCGATCATCCTGGTGATAGCAACTTTTGTGTTGATACTGTACTCAACGTTTCTGACACGAAGCGGTGTATTGGGAGAAGCATCCGTGCACTCTTTTACTGATCTCGGATTGTCGGGGCAGTTGCTGGTATACCTGTTCTTCTTTATGGCGGTGGCTATCGTACTGTGCATCATCCGCTGGAAAGAAATTCCATCGTCAAAAGATGAGGCATCGATGTTTTCCCGCGAGTTCTGGATTTTTATCGGAGCCACAACATTATGCCTGATGGGCTTCCAGGTTATAGCAGGTACTTCTATACCGGTAGTGAATAAAGTGATGGGACTGCTGGGTATAGAATCGCGACTGGCACCACCAGCGGATGCCATAGCGTATTACTCCAAGTTCCAGATATGGTTTGCTATCGTGATTGGTTTACTCTCGGCAATAGGACAATTTTTCTGGTGGAAGAAGATCGATAAGGATAAACTTAAGAAAGAACTTGCTGTGCCGGGCCTGATAACGCTGGTTGTGTTTGCCATTATAATTACCACAGCGCAGATCTATAAAGTTCCCTATATACTTTTAACACTGGCAGGAGTATTTACCATTATTGCCAACGCCAGCATTGTATGGTCAGTGATGCGTACCAGCCCAGGCATGTCGGGCGGGGCAATTGCTCATATCGGTGTAGGTCTGATGTTGATTGGTGTGATGTTCTCGGCCGGATATTCCAAAATAGTGTCGCTGAATAATACAGGTATGTTGATCTCTAAAGAATTCAGTCAGGATTTTAACCGGGATAACCTGTTGCTATTTGTGCATGAGCCAAGAACTATGTGGGGATACGACATTGAATATCTGGGCGAACGCCTGGAGCCACGTTACCACGCGGGGTATATACGCAAGAGCGATGTTACGGCCACACTCGATAAAGATAAGGTTATCGCTAAAAATACACTAACGATTGGAGGTCATGCTTATAAACCAAAGGATACTATTGAAGTTCGCGGAGAGAATACCTTCTTTGAAATAGAGCTTCGTAAAGGAAACAAGAAGTATACTCTATATCCACGTGCACAGATAAATCAGGAGATGGGTGGATTGCTGGCATCGCCGGATATATACCGCACCGTAAGCGCTGATCTTTATACGCACGTTTCTTCAGTGATGAATCCTGCGGAAGAGCAGGAATGGAGCAAGCTTGAAGAGGTTGCTGTGAAGCAGGGCCAGGAGTTCTTTGCTAACGATTATGTGTCGGTGCTCGATTCTGTTTATAGAATCTTTGAGGTTGAAGGTGTCCCGTTAACGGGCGAAGATGTAGCCGTAAAAGCACGCATCCGCGTACAGGGCGAGCGTGGCGAGTATATTGCAGAACCTGTATTTCTGATCAAGGACAAAATGATCGGACGCATTCCGGACGAAATACAGGACCTTGGCTTACGATTATCGCTGCTGAATATTCACCCTGAGAGCAACCAGTTCGAAATTGGTATTAATACTCGCCAGAAAGACTGGGTTGTAATCAAAGCCATGGAGAAACCACTCATCAATGTGCTGTGGATCGGCACATTCGTAGTGATGATCGGTTTTGGTGTTGCCATGAACAGACGCTTCCGCGAATTCCGAAAAATGAAAGAGAAAGGCCTGGAATAGATTCATCATTCTCTAATAATTGTATATATACCTTTTAAGAAAAAAACGCTGCGTTAGCATTGGCTGGGATGAAGCAAGCTTCCCTGGAAGGCATTTTAAGTCGTTTCGATACTCGATTGAACGTGTAAATGCTGGGGTGGAGCGATCCGTATAGACTTCATGAAGAGCGTAGGCAGCACGTTCCGCATCTATTTGCCTGTATACCGGCAGTCTGCATAAGCATTTTTTCCGGGCATGATTATGTACCGGGCTAATCGCGGTTGGGAGGAAAGAACGTGCATATACCTATTCTACTTTCGCGGGTTTTTGTAACTTCAACGCTTTAGAAATCTCATAGCCGTGTTGTTAAATTCACATCAGCCTTTGGCAGAACGAATGCGTCCAACCAGGTTGGATGAGCTTGTGGGGCAGGAGCATCTCACAGGGCCGAATGGTGTGATCCGAAGAGCCATTCAATCGGGTAACATTCCCTCTATGATCTTGTGGGGGCCTCCTGGTGTAGGTAAGACTACCATCGCTAATATTATTGCCAACGAAGTAAAGAAACCTTTCTATACATTAAGTGCTGTAAGCGCAGGTGTAAAAGATGTGCGCGAAGTAATAGACAAAGCCAAACACTCACCGCGCTCGATATTGTTCATTGACGAAATCCATCGATTCAATAAAAGTCAGCAGGATGCGTTGCTGGGAGCAGTTGAAAAAGGAACAATTACCCTGATCGGTGCCACTACTGAAAACCCTTCGTTTGAAGTGAACTCTGCGCTGCTTTCACGAAGCCAGGTATATACCTTGCGGCCGTTGGGCGAAGACCAACTTCTTGCGCTCGTCAATCAGGCACTTACACGTGATGATGAATTGAAGAAACGCCACGTGGTAATACAGGAACATCAGGCACTGCTTAACATCAGTGGTGGCGATGGCAGAAAGCTGTTAAACCTTGTAGAGCTCATCTGTGAATCTGTTCCGGGAGACGTTGTAATCACGGATAAACTGGTGATGGACGTTGCTCAGAAACATATAGCGATCTACGACAAAAGCGGTGAGCAACATTACGATATTATATCGGCATTTATAAAATCCATTCGCGGCAGCGATCCCAATGCAGCGGTATATTATCTCGCACGAATGATCGAAGGCGGTGAAGATGTAAAGTTCATCGCGCGCAGAATGGTGATACTGGCTTCCGAAGATATAGGCAACGCCAACCCTACTGCACTCATCATGGCTACCAATACATTTCAGGCCGTGAACGTAATCGGTTACCCGGAAGCGCGCATTATCCTGTCGCAATGTGCAGTATATCTGGCAAGCTCGCCTAAAAGCAATGCAAGCTATATGGCAATTGAGAGTGCTTTGCGTGCCGTGCATGATACGGGCGATCTACCCGTGCCCTTGTCGATACGAAATGCACCAACCAAGCTGATGAAGAACCTTGATTATGGAAAAGGCTACCAATATGCGCACAGCTTTGAAGGTAACTTCGCCAACATGGAGTTTCTGCCCGATAAGATCAAGGGAAGTAAATTCTATGACCCCGGCAATAATGCACGTGAGGAGGAGTTAAGAAAATACCTGCGATCATTGTGGAAAGAGAAGTATGGGTATTAAGATTGAAAGATTGAA